>DASVDR010000009.1 GCA_036381015.1 Gammaproteobacteria bacterium | reverse complement strand
GCCGCCCGAGCTGGGAGCGGGCGCGTCGACGGTATCGGGTGCGGGCTCGGTCAGCGGCGGGATCACGGGCTCCGGCAATCTCGAGGCGCAGGCCTCGACGGTGGCCGGGATCGGAAAGCGCGAGATCGTCGGCGTCGGGGCGCTACAGGCGCAGGCCGCATCCGCCGCAGGAACGGGCGAGCGGGAGATCACCGGCAGCGGGACGCTCGAGGCGCAGCTGGCAGCCGTGGCCGGCACCGGGGCGATCCCTGGCCATGTCTCCGGATCGGGCGCGCTGGCTGCTCAGGCCGCGGCCGTCGCCGGCGCGGGCCAGGTCACGGCGATCATCACCGGCGAGGGGCACTTGGTCGCGCAGTTTTCGACCGTCGCCGGATCGGATCAGAGTGGAGCGTATCTGATCGGCACGGTGAGGGCATGGCCTGTACTGGTAGGCACGACGGAGGCCTATCCCGCCCTGATCGGGGCAGTGACAGCGAGGCCTGAATGAGCCACTCGACCCTCTACATCGGCAGCACCACGGTCCTTGAGCTCGATGGGCTCGCCACGGGAGATGCGGATGGAAACGTCGAGGCGTACCAAAACAATGCGACGGTCGTGCTCTTGGCGCTGGTCGATAAGCGCACAGGCGACCCAGTCTCCGGGGTCACAGTGCCCATGGCGCTTGCCTACGTGGCCGACTCGGACGGCAAGTATCAGGGCACGATCCCGGGCGATGCGGGTATCACGGCCGGCCGGGTGTATCTCGCCACGGTGAAAGCGGTGAGCGCGGCCGGGCAGGTCGCCGAGTGGAACGAGACGCTGATCGCTGAGGTGCGGGCGGGATGAGATGGCGCGGCTCTACGGCCGCCGCTGGTCCAAGGCACGCGCGAACTACCTCGAGCAGCATCCGTGGTGCGCGCTCTGCGAGGCGCTCGATAGGATGGAGCGGGCGACGGTCGTGGACCACAAGATCCCGCACCGCGGCGACCCGGTGCTCTTCTGGGACGAGGCGAATTGGCAGAGCCTCTGCGAGACGCACCACAACTCGACGAAGCAGGCGGTCGAGAAGGGCAGGACGGTCGTGCTGCATGGGCCCGACGGGTATCCGGCGGTCGAGGTCGGGCCCGGCGGCTGCCGGCGGCTCCGTTAACGTTAGAGGGGGCGGGGTCGAACGCTGGGGCAAAAGCGAGCGGAAACCGGCGCCCGCCCTTTTTGCTCACGCTGCCAGCAAAAAATGTTAACGGAGGGGTTCTCTGATGGCTGACGACGACCACCGACGAAAGTTCGACGAGGCGCAGGCCCGGCTCCGCGAGATGGCGCGCCGGCCTACGTCATCCATCCCTGCGACGCGGGCGCCGTGCTATTGATCGCCGCGGTCGAGGTCCTTGCCGGCGCGATCGGCTCCGCGGAGACGGCGGCGCATCTCCGGCGTGTCGCGGATGCCGTCGAGGACGGCATGAGCGTGCCGCCGCCGACAGTGAACTGATCGTGCCGAATGTGGTACAATTCACCCGCTCCTTCGATGGAGGACGCGAGCGGTCCGGAAGCCTGCGCGACGCAGGTTCTTTTTCGGCAGCGCGAGGCTGCTTATGCCCGGCCGCGACATCGGACGCGATCACGCGCGATGCTGATCCCGATGGAAGCCGCGGCGCTATGCGCCGTGATCCTGTTTGCATCCACGGGAGATACCCGCATGGCAGTTTCATGGGAAGAAATCCGCGAGGCGATCGCGGAGAACGCGAAGGCGTTCGACGCCTTCAAGAGTTCCAACGACGAGCGCTTCGACGATCTGGAACCGGATCGAGGAACTCGAATCGCGCGCGAAGCAGCCGGGCGTCACGGCCTCGCCGCGGGAGCAGCGCGAGCACAGCCAGCTATTCTGCAAGTGGATTCGAGATCCTCGGAGCGAGCAGCGCAAGCGCGATCTGCTCGAGGCCGAGTCCGAGCTTCAGCGCAAGGACGTCTCGACGACGGTCAACGCCGGCGGCAGCTTCGCGGTGCCGGAAATCATCGACCGCGCGATCGAGAAGCGGGTCTCGCAGTTGAACCCGTTCCGGCAGCTCGTGAAGGTCGTCCAGGTCGGCAACGCGAACTACAGACATCTCGTCGACATCCGCGGCGAGACGGTCGGCTGGGTCGGCGAGACCGACACGCGCACCGCCACCAGCACGCCGAGCCTGCGCGAGCGCGCGCCGACCTTCGGGACGATCTACGCCTATCGGAAGGCGACCGAGGAATCGCTGAACGACATCTTCTTCGACGTGCAGGAGTGGCTCGTCGAGGACATCTCGGACGGGTTCGCGGCCGAGGAGGCGAACGTCATCATCTCGGGCAACGGAACGAACAAGCCGACCGGCTTCCTCAACACCGCGCCCGTGGCGACCGCGGACGACGCCTCGCCGCTCCGCGATGCCGACGCGCTGCAATTCATCGCGTCGTCGGCGTCGCCGGACGCGATACTGCCGGACTCGCTGATCGACCTCGCGGTGAGCAGCATCAAGGAGCGGTATCTCATGGGCGAGCGCGTCGCCTGGGTGATGCACCGCAACTCGCTCGCGAGCGTGCGGAAGCTCAAGGACAGCCAGGAGCAGTACCTTTGGGTTCCGGGTCTCGGCGCGCCGTCCGGGAATCTGCTCGGCTATTCCGTGTTCATGTGCGACGGCATGCCGACGGTCGCCACGAACGCGCATCCGATCGCATTCGGAAACTGGCGCCGCGGGTATCTGCTCGCGATCGTCCAGGGCCTACGCATCACGGTCGACGACAACATCACGGAGCCCGGATACGCGAAGTACTACGTCAGACGCCGGCTCGGCGGCCGCATCCTGAACAACGATGCGGTGAAGGTGCTGAAGACGACCTAATGCCAACGGCCGCGCGCGGCGAGGGTCTTACTGCATGAGTCACCCTCTCATGAAAGCAACCGTGCAGAGCCGGCGGACGGCCTCCACCGTCGCGGCCGGCCCGGCAGCCGGAGTATCCCGGGGCTTTGTCCCGGGTCCGGCGGCCGGTGATGACTTCGCGCGTCTCCGCGCCGTCGTCGACCTTGCCCGCGCCGGCCTCACGGGTGCGCGACATCGCGCAGGCGCTGCGCGTTCATGAGCGCGCCGTGCGGGCGCTGCTCCAACGATATCCGCATCCCTTGAGGGCGGCCTGAATGGCGAACGTCGTCGGCGTCTACGAAGGTGCCACGACGGCTGATGCCGCGGCGCATGAACTCTCCGACGTTACGATCCCGGCGGGGGCGACGACCGCGTTCATCGGGCTGACGAAGTGGGGCGGCACCGAGGGTCCGTTCAGTGCGGTTTCGCTCGACGGAGAAGACGCGCAGTTTGTCGACGGATTCACGACGTTCGAGAGCGCGTCCGAGATCCATGTGTATCGCGCCTCTGGCTTCACGTCGGGTCCGAATAAGACGCTGAGCTTCACGCTCGCCGGCGCCGCCGCGGACGGCGTGCCGGTGGTCATCGCGTTCGTCAACGACGAGGATACGAGCGACCCGGTGCTAGCGTCCGATGCCGTCGCGGCGGCGACCAGCGACCAAACAGCCACGACGGAGGTCCTTCCGTGTGGCAGCGATGGGCTGCTGCTCTCGTTCTGCGCCGCAGACGTCGCGGCCGACGAATTTTGGCGCTGGCCAGGCTGTTGTCGCTGGCCCGGTAAGTGGACAGTCAAACGGGACGGCCACGCTGTACATTACGGCGGAGGCCCCGGGAGCTCCGGATGCGCAATCCGTCACCGGAGATTTCCCTGCAATCGTCGGCATCTCTGTGCGGCCGGCTGCGGCGGGCGCGACCGTCACCGGGTCGGGCACAGCATCCGCGCAGGCCGCACAGGTTGCGGGGGGCGCGTGCGATTCCTGCCGCTGGACCCTGCGACCGGGCAGGTCATCAGCGAGGCGGCGCGGCGACGGCTTGCGCAGGAGGCCGCCAAAAAAAACCCCGCCGAAGCGGGGTCAAAGGGAACCTGACCGAGTGCAGGTTTAGGCGGCGGGCTCCGGCTCCGGGTCGTCGCAATGCAGACGCTCCATGAACCGCCGCTCGCCGAGAAACGCGCGCAGGCCTTTCGCGGTGCAGGTGTACGACACGCGGTAATCGTCGTTCAGCTCGCCGGCCGCGAGGATCCGGTCGACGTACCAAAGATGCCGCCTGAGCTCCTCCGCGACCTGCTCGTCGCCCAAGCCTTCCTGCTCGGCGTGTGCGCGGTCCCGCTCGTACACGGTCCGGGTCTGATTGAGCCAGTCGGCAGGCGCGGCCCGCTTCCCGCGCAGCTCATCCTTCATCGCCTCGAGACGGTCGACGAGCTGTGCGGCTTCGCTCAAGTGCTCGTCGGCGCCGGCGATCGCGTCGCGGTCCGGCTCATCGTGCTCTGAGGATTCGAGGTAGAGCGCCAGCACGCCGGAGGCGAAGCGCAGGCGGTCGCGCACGCCGTCGATGATCTCGAGCAGGCTGCCGACGGGTTCTCGGTCGCGGTTCTCGGGCTCAGGTACAGTGGTATCGGTCATGGCTCAAGCTCCTTTGCAGCTTGGGTTATGGCAAGTGGCCGGCCGGTGTTGCGAGCACCGACCGGCCGCGCTTACCGCCCCTTTCGAGGCGGATTCAGCCACCGCTCGAATCGCTCGTCCGAGCGGCGGAACAAGATGCTGAGCACGTGCAGCTGATGGCGCGCGTCGGGCGTGCAGCCGTAGAGGCAGGCGCGGCGGCGGGCGGTCATCGGTGATACGCCCCGGCGAGGCAGTGCATGAGTTCGTGCCCGAGCATCGCCGTCGCGTCGTCGTCGACATGCGCGGGCCGATGGACGTACAGGCGGCACACGAGCTCGCCGCCGACGCGCAGGAGGACGGCGAAGCCATCCTCGGGGCCTCGGCGCAGGATCGAGCGCTCGAAGCTCTCCGCGCCGTACCGTCGCCGCGCTTCGGCGAGCTCGCGCTGGGTCGTGACCCAGGTGACCTCGAGCCGGAACACCGTCTCGTCGATGGTGGGGCGTACCGGCTGCGCGAGGGCGGGGGCGGCGAGCAGGGCGGCGAGAAATCCGGGTACGTAGTCGCTTACACGGCGCTTACGAGGGCGTCCGGGTGAGCGTCGATTTTCGGGAGAAGGTGTAAGGCGTTGATCGCAGAGGGGGAAACTGGTCGGGGTGATAGGATTTGAACCTACGGCCCCTGCGTCCCGAACGCCGGTTTTCCGTCTTTCCGTGTCTACGCGCGTCTGCGCAATGCGTTGATACTACGGCATTCTGTCGTTGCGTGTCTACCGTCGTCTACGATAGGATTGCCGTACGGTTGCCGTACGGCGTCCCCTGCGTCTTTCCGCATGAGTGTCGAAATTCAGAAGGTCAGCGTCCGCAATGCGCTTGAGCCGAGGCGCGAGCCGTACTGGGCCGCGCCGCTCGACAGGGGCCGGCACATCGGCGTCCGCAAGCTCGAGAACGGCTCCTGCGTCTGGATCGCGAAGCTGCGCGACGACGACGGGAAGAAGCGCTACCGCTCGCTCGGGCAGGTCACGAAGACGAACGACTACAGCGCGGCGAAGAAGGCCGCCGAGGACTGGTTCGCGTCGTTCGACGCCGGCGTGACAGACAGGCCGCCCACGGTCGCGGATGCATGCCGGGAGTACGTCGCGGGCCTGGAAGCGGACGGCCGCGGCGCGACCGCGAAGGGCGACCGACGCAAGGATCCCGAGGCCGTGCCGGGCTGGGGTGCCGCTCACGACGCCGAGATGCGGTTCCGCCGGCTGATCTACGACCAGCCGATCGGGAAGGTGCCGCTCGACAAGCTCCGCACGGCGAAGCTCCGCGAGTGGCGCAACGGAATCAAGGGCTCGAAGGACTCGCAGAATCGGAACTGGGAGGCGCTACGAGCGGCGCTCTACTTCGCGATCTCGAATCGGCGCGTGCATCCGTCGCTCGCGCAGGAATTGCGCGACGTGAAGAAGCACAGGAACGCTAAGCGGCGCCGCGGGCTTTATCTCGACCTCGAGCAGCGGCGGGCACTCCTGAAGGCCTGCGAGGGCGCGGTGCGCAATCTCGTCGAGGCCGCGATGCTGACCGGCGCCCGGCCGGGCGAGCTCGTCAGCATGAAGCGCTCCCAGTTCGACGCCAGGACCTCGACAGCGACGTTCCGCGGCAAGACCGGCACGCGGGCCGTGCCGCTCTCTCCGGCGGCCGTGGCGCTGTTCGAGAGGCTCGCGAAGGGCAAGCTCCCGAGCGCGTATCTGCTCACGCAGGACGACGGCCGGCCGTGGGGTCATTCGGACTGGGACGAGCTGATCCGCGAGGCGGCGACGAAGGCGAAGCTCCCGAAGGGCGTCGTGCTCTACACGCTGCGTCATTCGTGGATCACCGAGGCGCTCCGGGCCGGCATGCCGACGCTTGACGTCGCCCGCCTCACCGGCACGTCGCTCGCGATGATCGAGCAGCACTACGGGCACCTTGTCGCCGAAGCCGCGCGGGAGCGGCTGGCGGCCGTGGAGATGCTGTGACCGGCGGCCGTGGCGCCGATCCTGAGCCAGCGATCATCGAATTGCTGCGCCGTTTGTGGACGCTCCTATACACGCCTCCAGGTACTCCGGGCTGGCAGGAGATGTGTCGCCGTCAGCTTCACGAAGTCGAGACGATTCTCGACGTGTGGGACGAGCGCGAGGACTTGGACGAGCTTCGGACGTTGCTCGGTCTCAACAGCCAGGGGCGCGGCCGTCGTCGAAAGATGCGCACGGCCGTTCGCGAGTCGCGAATGGCGATGATGGTTGCCGCCGGCGTCGACGTCGACGCCGTGGCGGAGAAGTTCAGGGTCGACAGGCGAACCGTCGAGCGCGCGGTCGACGAATGGGGCGAGTACGCCGAACGCGTCCTAAGCCGTCAGCGACGGCGAGGATTCAAGCTCGACGTTGAAAGGCTGGCCGACAAGAAATAGCGATTTCCTGTCGTGACACGCAACGGACCGTGAATATATATAGATGGACGTCCGAAGAATTAGGAGGCGTCCATGCCGAGGGGAATCCCGAATAATAAGCGCGCGTCGCGAACTGCCGAACGTCGGGCGCTGAGACCCGCGATCCTCGATCCCAATCAGTTCTACTCGATCGATGAGACGGCGGCCGCGCGCGATAAGTCTCGGGCTGGCATCTATCAAGAGATCGCCGCCGGTGTGTTGAAGGCGACGAAAGACGGCAAGCGCACCAAGATACTCGGCGCCGAGATCATCCGCGCCAATCAACGCGACGCCGAGCAGACGGCGGCGTGATGATGCCGCGCAAAAGCGGCGCCGGCCGGGGTGGCTCCCGGCGGCGCGCAGATCATCGTGGGACTACGCCGAGGGCACGGCGCGACGACCGGGATCATACCACGATCGTCGCGCTCTATGACCGGCTGTACTCCCGCCAGGTCGTGAGGCGCGACGATGACGGCCGGTAACGTCGCCTACGTCGACCGCGGGATCCTCGGCGAGCGGGGCGACTGATGCCTCGAGCTGTCGATCCGTGGATCTGGCGCCGCGCCCTGCGAGACCACGGCCCGGACGACGGCGGCGTGCTGCTGACGCTGTACACCATCGCTACCTTCATGGACCGCGACGGCTCCTGCTGGCCGAGTCAGGAGACGATCGCGAAGGGCGCTCGGTGCACATCGCGAACGGTTCGCCGACACGTCGAGGAGGCCCGGGCCCTCGGGTGGCTGCACTGCGAAACGCACCATCGCGGCCGCTCGAGGGGCTGGCGCTGCACGGTATACACCGCCTCCGTCCCAGATCACGTCGAGCTCTCCGAAACGGAAGAGGAAATCAACGAGGTAGCCATCGGAGACGTCGAATTCGGCGATGCACCGGACACGGGTGTCCGCACGAACGCGAGTTATCTACATGGTGCGGACACGGGTGTCCGGACGATGGGCCCGGAAGCGGTTCGTGCGGACATTCGAGCCGTTGGTGCGGACACGGAGCGCGATGGTGCGGACATTCGGAGCAATCGTGCGGACACCGGTGACACATCGTGCGGACACGGGTGTCCTACGAAGTCTTCAATTAACTCCTCATCGAAGTCCTCATCGAAGAAGTCATCGGAAGGGCGCTTCGCGCCGCGCGCGCAAAACGCGATCGAGACGAAAGACGAGAAGACCGAAGACGAAGACGCAGCCGACGACGCAGCAGCAGCACAAGCCGCGCAGCGACGCATCGCCGGCATGATGGCCGACAGACAGGCGCAGCCGCAGACACCCGAGCAGCAGATCGACTGGTGGGCGCAGGTCGTCGAGCACGTCGCCAAGGCGTCCCGAGTCGCGCAGTCGCGCGACCCCGAGCGGATCCGCGTGCTGTGCCGCGGGCGGTTCGATCTCACGACGCACCAGGTTCGCCGTGCGCTGAAGGACGCCGGTGATCGGGCGGAGCCGGGGGTGAAGTACGACCCCGAGACCGGGCAACCGTACATCTGAGGACTGACCGAATGATGACGTTACTCCGCCTCGCCGCCCTCGCCGAGCTGCTCGCGCCGATCGTGCTGACGGCCGCGGCCGTGGTGCTGTCGTGAGGAAGTTACGCGTCGAGTGGACGTGCAGCGACTACGTGCGGCACCGGCACCGCTGGCGCTGGGCGGCGTGGTTGTGCGGCTGGGCGCAGTTCGCCTGGTGGCGTTTTGAATGGCACGTAATGCAATGGAGGCGAGATGCAATTACCAGAAATCGGGGCGGCCGCCGCACTGGCGCTTGATCGCGCTCGCAAAGAGGGCTACCGCGGCGCCGGCATGATCGTGGACGAGATGGCGCGGCTTTTCGTCGTGGAGCTGCTCGAGACCGGCATCAAGTTGCGTGGCGTCACCCACGTGCCCGTAGGCGTCGCGGCGCCGCTCCTGTTCGTGGCGCTGCCCGATCTCGTGCTGCCGGCGGACGCCTCACCCGAGGCGGCGTTTCAGGCCGTCGTGACGGAGCTCCGGCGCAAGGGGCGGCAACTCCATTGAACGTCCCGCGCGACTGCCTCTACTGCGGCAGGCCTTTCGAGGGCCGGCCGAATCGCGTCTATTGCTCGGACAGGTGCAAGCACGCCGAGAAGCGGCGCCGGCATCGCGTCTTCAAGCTCCGCGGTGCGATCGAGCACGTCGAGCGGCAGTTGAAGGTGGCAGAGATCAGGCGCGATCGGGAGAACGTGCGCCTGTTCTCATGGCGGTTGAAGCAACTTCGCCTCGAGCTGGAGGCGCTGGAAACCGGGGCGCAAAGAGAGGCCGAAAGAGTGGCGGCAAACTGCGGATATTCGCTCGACGCTCGCGTACTGTCGTGACTTCGTTAGCACACTCAAGGATTCCGGCAATGCTTTCGATTCAGGACAAGCGCGAGCGCCGAAACACGATCGCGGCGGACTTGCGCAAGCTGCTCGACACGCACTCGGGCAAGAAGTGGACGGAGGAGCATCAGAAGCGCTACGACGACGGCATCGCCGAGATCGAGGCGCTCGATCAGGAGATCGCGCGCGAGCAGCGGTTGCTCGACACTCAGGCCGATCGGCACTTCGCGGCGAATCCCTCGACGCCTGACGGCACGGCGCCGTCGACGCACGGCGAGACGTGGATCAACACCGAGACCGGCGAGCCGATCCGGCTGCTGTCGCACGGCGAGCGGTGGCAGCCGCGCACGTCCGGCGCCTCGTTCGGGCGGTGGATGCGGGGCCTTCTGACGGGGAAGCGCGCTGATGATTGGGCCGAGTTCCACAACGATCTCGCGACGTCGCCCGATTCTGCCGGCGGCTACACGGTGCCCGAGGAGCTCGCGCGCGAGTTCATCGACCGGCTGCGCGAGCGCATGGTGCTCTCACAGGCCGGCGCCCGCATGGTGCCGATGACGACGAAGACGCTGCAAATCGCGAAGATCACCGGCGACCCGACCGTCAGTTGGCACGCGGAGAATGCGTCGATCGCTGACAGTGACCCGACCTTCGACGCGGTGACGCTGACGAGCAAGACGATCGTCGGCTTGACGAAGCTCTCGCTCGAGCTCGCGCAGGACTCCGTCAACGTCGAGGAGGCGATCACGCGGGCGCTCACGCAGAGCATGGCGGTGGCGATCGACCAGGCGGGCCTCATCGGCGACGGCTCCGGAAACAACCCAATGGGCGTCGCGAACTTCGCCGGCCGCAACACCGTGACCGCGATCGGCGCGCCGACGAATTACGACTTCTTCGTGGACGGTATCAGCGCGCTGTTGCAGGACAACGTGCCGCTCGACGGCATTGGCGCCTCGATCATTCACCCGCGGCTGTGGGCCGATCTCGCGAAGCTCAAGACGGGGCTCACGTCGGACAACACACCGCTCGTGAAGCCCGCGGCGCTCACGCAGCCGATGCTCGTCACGACGAGCGTGCCGGTCGCCACCGGAACGCCGGACACGACGACAGCGTTCCAGGCGATGTGGTCCGATCTGCTCTATGGCGTGCGCCAGGACATCCGAGTGATTCCGCTGCGCGAGCGCTTCCTCGGCGACAACCTGCAGGTCGCGATCCTCGTCTACGCCCGCGTCGACTTCCAGCCGGCGCGCGAGGACTCGTTCGTCACGATGGAGGGCATCGCGCTTTCGTAATCTCGGCGATTCGGTCCGCCGAGTAGTCGGCCGCGTGGTGTTTCGCCTCCTTTGGCACCACGCGGCCGGCACCTTCGGGGTACTCGAAAGTCTCCGTTAACGTTAATCGGGGATCGCGAGGGGGCCGGTAATTTGTGCGTGCACTTCAAAAAACCTGTTTTAACGTTAACGGAAGCGCTGAAGTGACCGAAAAAACCTGTTGTAACGTTAACGGAGCCGTGAAGTGACCGAGCTCGCCCGTCTCCGCGCCGTCGTCGACCTTGCCCGCGCCGGCCTCACGGTGCGCGACATCGCGCAGGCGCTGCGCGTTCACGAGCGCGCCGTGCGGGCGCTGCTCGAGCGCTCCCAACCGACGGAGCAGGCGAGGTGATCGCGATCCGCGACCATGCCGGCGACATTCTTCGCAAGTTCCCGGCGCCGGCCGAGCCGCTTCCGCCGCGGCCCGAGGCCCTGTACTCGCCTCGCTATGCGCCGCTCGAGTTCGAGCGATTCGCGCCGCGCTTCAGGATTCGCCGCCCGGCCTACGATCGCGCGGGACTGATCGTCGCCCGGGGCGTGGAGGGCGGCGACTCTCTCTCGCCCTTGATCCCGACGGAGGCGAGCGCGTTCGCTGTGTTCGATCCTTCGATCGCTGCGGACGATGCTGACCTCGTGCTGATCCGCTGGCACGACGACTTCGCGCGACGAATCGTGAACGGGTTCGAGAGCGAGGCGCCCGAGGTTCGCGACTCGTGGATACGACGTTATGCGGCGGACGGCAAATTCACGAACCTCGCGTTGAAGGTGCTGCGACATGGCGGCGGCCGGCTCTGGGTGACGTGCAGGCAATACGGATTTCGGCTCGAGGACGTCGGCCGTGTGCTCGGGGTGTGCGTCGCGCTCGAGCTCGACGGCGTGCCGGCCTACGGCACAGCGAGCAAGGCGCGTCGCTTCATGCATGCATGGGCTAACAATCTCACTCACCCGTGGAGGATATGAATGGGCAAGACCTTCAAGAAGATCGCGACCATTGTCGGGATCGCTGCGCTCGGCTTCTTCACCTTTGGCGTCGGAACACTCGTCGCGGGCGGTGCCGGCCTCGTCGCGGCCGTGACGACGCCGTTCCTCGCGGGCGGAGCGATCTCGCTCGGGCTGATCGCGCAGGCGGGCCTCGGGCTGATTGCGATCGGCAGCATGCCCGACAAGCCGAAGTCGCTCGAGGACACCGGCGCCAACTCCCGCGGCCGCGCCTTCGCCGATCCGAATGCGCTCGGGGTGTTTGCCTTCGGTGAGACGACGCTGCCAGAGGCGCTGCTCCACGACCGAAAGGAGAATCATCTTGGCACTTGAGGACCACTTGACCGGCCCGGTCGTGCGCCCCGTGTTTTGGGGACTGCTCGACATCGCAGGAGCGCCGCTGCGCGGCTACACCGGCCCCGGTGCGTTCGCCCCCGTCGGCACCGGCGATCCCGACATGGACGGCTTCGTCTTCGTCGAGGCCGAGGGCGCGGTCGACGTCTCCGACATCTCCGAGGACCTGGGGATCGGCGGGCCCGTCACCGTGACGTTCTCGGCCGGCGAGCTCGACGGCACCGAGGGCGTGGTGCAGCAACTCATCGCGGACCGCCGCGCCTTCCTCGGCCGCAAGATGAAAATCTGGCTCGGCTTCCTGACGGACGACGAGTCGGCCGTGGCCTCCGATTTCGAAGTGATTTTCAACGGCGTCATGGTCGCCGCGGAGTCGAAGCGCCAGGAGGGGCAGCCGGCCGTCATCTCCGTCACCGGCGACGCGGACCTACAGAAGGCGAACGCGCCGCCGGTCCGGTGGATCGACCATCAGGTGTTCGAGCCGGGCGACACGGCCTCGACGTTCATCAATAGCCTCTCGCGCGGCGGTATCGCGAGCGCGCGTGAGGGTCAAGCATTCCAGACAGAGCGCGAGCGCCAGGCGTTGCTCAACTTGGAGCCGTGGAGACAAGTATGAGCGCGACCGCAAAAGCATTGCAGGAATCCCCCGCATTCGACCCCGGCCGCCTGGCCGAGCCGCCGCCGTTGGTCCGGTGGGGGCCGCCGAAGACGACGTACACGCCGGAGGAAGCCGCGGAAAGGCTGAACTGGCAGCGGCGCGTCGCGCACGATCAACGCCATCTCCGCGCGCTCGTCCGCATGTCGAACGAGGGCCGGGGGCGTTACTGGGCATGGCGTTGGTCGCGTCTCGTTCGCGAGGGGTTCACTCTGCGTGATCCCGCGGCGACGACGGTCGGATTCTACGAGTGCGTCGCGGGTGGCCGGTGCCTCGAGCCGCTCGTGCCGGACGGAGCGCGGCTCTGGTTCGATCTCGACGCCACCGCGCGCGATGGGGACATCGTGCTCTGCACCCTGGATCCTGCGATGGTCGCGAGGATGCGCAGCGATCCGCGAATCATCGAGCTGAACGGCCGGCCGACGCGTGGCGGGACCTACGTGAAGCGGCTCGCCTGGCTGTTCAACGCCTACTACCTGACGACGAAAGGCTCCGGCTGCGTCATCCAAGATCGGCCGGAGTGCAGGCACCACATCCTCGGCGTGCTGCGTCACGTCGAGATCGACGGCGTGCCGGCCCGCGGCTCGATCGCGCGCGCGGACGTGACCGGCGACAACACGAGCGCGGACACGAACTCGGAGGTGGACACGTTCACGGTCACGGGCGACCCGGACGATTTCTTCGGGACGGTGAGCGGTGATTGCGAGTTCACGCGCACCGGAGAGACGGTGACGCTGCGATTCCCGAACTCGATCGTGGGGACGTCGGAATCGACGTTCAACAACTGGTCTGGGATACCTGCACCGCTGCGGCCGACGAAATCACAGGTGCTCGTGGTGCATCCGGTGATCGACAACGGCAGCGGTTACGCAGGCCGGATGCGCATCGAGCCCGATGGGACGTTCTCGTTCCTGCTGTTGCAAGTGTCGGGTAGCCGCGTCACCGGTGACGGCACGTTCACGACCAGCGGCTCCAAGGGCATCGGCGTTGGGCTTCAAGCGACCTACTCCATGTCATGAGGACGCCGCGGGAGTGCTTCGCCTGCGGCGGGACCGCGTGCTGGGTGCCGCGGCCGGGGTTCAACGATTGGGATCACGCGTGCTGCGAAGCGTGCAAAGCCGGAGGCGGCCGCGGCCTCCGGGGGGCGCGTGCGATTCCTGCCGCTGGACCCTGCGACCGGGCAGGTGATCAGCGAGGCCGAGCGGCGGCGGCTTCGCCCTTTTCCGCCCTAAACGGTTCCTCATCGGAACCTTTTTTTAACGGTTCCTCATCGGAACCGTTTTTGGAGGGACGTGGTGACGCCCGCCCCGCCCGCCGCTCACCTCCTGCTACCGCTGAAACCTGGCCAACCTGGCCACGTTTTTCTGCTGTTGCACCGCCCGCCCCGCGCCGCTCACGGGCGTCACCACCAATCAAACCCGTATCGATACGGGTTTGTTCATCGGCCTCCTGCTACCGGTGAAGAACAACCCGGCATCGATGCCGGATTGTTTGTTGCACCGACCTTCCCGCCGCTCAATTCTGGCGCAAAAAAAGCCGGGCACTGAAGGCCCGGCTCGAAGCGTGTGGGCGCGCGCAGCGGTCAGTCGTCGTCGCGCCGACTCATGAAGTCGCAGTAGTCGTTGATGACTGCCTCGGCCTGCCGTTCGCTGAGTGTGAACCCCGCCGTTCGCGGTCCGCCAGATTTCATGCGCTCAATGAGGGTGCCGCGCATCTTGAGAAGAAGCTCGGCAACGACATCAATGCAGTCTTCGTATTGTTCGATTGTTAATCCGAGATCTGACCTATCTAGTGATGACATATCGTCTCCCGTCGGTGTCGTTTTGTGAAAGGGTATCCCGTTCGCGGCCGGATCAGTCGCGCTTCAGCCCGAGCCTGCGCTTCACGTTGTCGAGATGGGCGTGAATCATGTTGCACATGGTCGGGATCTCGTCGATGAGCGGGATATCGTGATCCCCGTCGGTGCCGCAGAAGATGGCCTGCACGAGCGTTGAGGCGGCGATCAGGTCGTCTTCGCAGTCCAGTGCCGGGCGGCGAGGCTCGGCGGGCGTCTCGCGTTTCTCGGCCTCAACGATAGCGCGCTCGGGCCGCTCGTTCAGCACGTGCGAGAACGCTTCCCGCAGGTCTCTCAGGTTTTGCTCGATCATCGTGCCGAGACGGGTCGGCGTGATCTTGTGCATGTCGGCATAGCTGCCGCCCGTGCACACGAGCAGATCAGCGAGGACACTCAGCGCGTCGGCCGCGTCGTTGAACCGGGTCTCCGCGTCGATCCACGAGGTATCGACCGGCTCTCGGACGGTCTCAGAGGACTCGGGTACAGTGGTATCGGTCATGGCTCTTGCCTCTTGAGGCTTGGGTTGTGGCAAGGCTCGGCCGGACGTTGCAGCGTCCGGTCGGGCCGCTTACCGCCCCTTTCGAGGCGGATTCAGCCACCGCTCGAATCGCTCGTTCGAACGGCGGAACAAGATGCCGAGCACGTGCAGCTGATGGCGCGCGTCGGGCGTGCAGCCGAAGCGGCAGGCGCGGCGGCGGGCGCTCATCGGTGATACGCCCCGGCGAGGCAGTGCATGAGTTCGTGCCCAATCATCGCGGTGGCGTCGTCATCGACGGTCTCAGGCCGGCGGATGTAGAGCCGGCACACGAGCTCGCCGTCGACGCGCAGGAGGACGGCGAAGCCATCCTCGGGGCCTCGGCGGAGGATCGAGCGCTCGAAGCTCTCGGCGCCGTAGCGGCGTCGTGCTTCGGCGAGTTCGCGCTGGCTCTCGATCCAAGTCACCTCGAGCCGGAACGCCGTCTCGTCGAGAGTCGGGCGGATCGGCTGCGCGAGGGCGACGTGAGCGGCGAAGAGCGCCAGTACGGCAAGGCATCGCATCGGGCCTCCTTCGGCGCAGGAGGCGCGAGAGACATGCCGTACGAGTGCCGTACGGCTTCGGTCGGAAGGGGGAAAACGCGGCTAAGTCATTGAGTGGATTGGTCGGGGTGATAGGATTTGAACCTACGGCCCCTGCGTCCCGAACGCAGTGCTCTACCAGGCTGAGCTACACCCCGACGTGTCGAGCGGGCTGCGGAAGGGCGGCGCTTGCGTGCGGCTCGGGCTGCCGCGCCCCGTCGCTTCCACGGCGCAATTTTGCGAGATTTTCGGCGCGAATGACACCCGGGCGGCCGTTGCCGTCGGCGCATACGCTCCGTAGCCGGGCGCACCTTATACGCCTCGACGCCGGCCGAGGCAACCCGCGACGCCGTACCCCGCGGGTCCGCCTTGGGCGACCCACGGCGCTCACCGGAACGAGAACTGCGGCCGCGCGATCATCAGCCAGAAGATTCCGAGGACCGCGGCGAAGGCCGGGAATCCGAACGCGAACCAGATCCGAAACAGGCGGCGGTACGCGGCCGGCAACGGTGTGCCCGCTCGAACCGCCTCGCGCGCGAGGTCGCGCATGCGCAGCTGCATCCAGACGACGGGCAGCCAGAACGCGCCGGTCACCGCATAGAGCATCAGCGACACGGCGATCCAGCCGTCGAACACGGGATAGCCGAGCAAGCGGGCGAGCAGGAAGCCCGTGATCGGCTGCGCGACGACGGCGGTGGCCGTGAAGACGAAGTCCGCGAGCACGACGATCGCCGCGACGCCGGCGATCACGGCCGGATCGCGGCGAAGATGCGCGACGAGCATGAAGAATGCGATGCCGGCGCCGGTGCCGAGCAGCACGGTCGCGCCGATCACGTGCAGGTAGAGCAGGACGTGGTACTGCAGGGTCACCGGTCGTCGACGATCGCGAGCGCCACGAGGTTGAGCGCGATGATCGGCCAGATCTTCATCATCGGGCCGATCGGATCGGTCCACAGCGAAGGCAGCAGTATCGTGCCGGCGACGAGATAGAACACGGAGAGGACGACGGCGGCCCAGAGCGCCGGAACGGCCGTGCGGCGCACGGCGATCCCGATGCCGATGACGATGTCGGCCACGGCGCCGGCGACGACGCCGGGCGCGGCGAGCGCGCCGACGCCGCCGCGCTCCATGTACTCGAGCCCGATTTCCCAGCCGGGACCGAGGGAGATCACGCCGGTCAGGATCCAGAAGGCGGCGAGGACCGCGAGCACGACGGGCTTCAGGAAATAGAGACGGGCGAAGCGCCGTTCCTGCACGGACGCGGGCTCCGCCGCGAGCGCGTCCGCGAGCCGCTGCGGCGCGATGCCGGTGGTCGCGATCCACGCGCTCGGGTCGCCGATGGCGCCGCGCACGAGCTCGTGCCGCGCCGTCGTGCGGATCGGCGTGCGCCATCCGAGCAGCGCCGCGAAATCGCCTAGCCGGTAGGCGAGGGCCATGAGCCAACGCGGGAAGCGAGCTCGCCGCGCGGGCCGAAAGCGGAGCCACCGTCGGAACGCGAGCACAGCGTCGCCGAAGGCGAGGCGCTCGGGACCGGCGACGTCGAGCGCGATGCGCGCGGGCGTCGAGGGCTCGACGAAGAACAGGATCGTGTCGACGACGTCGTCGAGCTGGACGATCTGAAGCGGACCCGCGTCGGGCGGGTCGGGGATCGCCGGGAGCCCGGCGAGCCCGCGCAGCAGCGCGCTGCCGCCCCCGGCAGGCCTGCCCACGACCACGGACGGGCGCAGGATCACCCAATCGAGGTCGCGCGACGTGAGCGCATCCTCCCCGGCCTTCTTCGTCGCCGAGAAGGGGCTGAGCGCGCCGCGGTCGGCGCCGATCGCAGAGAGATGCACGATCCGGCGCGGGCCGCCGTCCTCGCAGGCGCGGTAGAGCGCGGCGACGCCGTCGACGTGAACGCCCTGCGTGTGGTCGCCGGGCGCATCCTGCAGCACGCCGGCACAGTTGACGACGGCCTCGACGCCCGCGAGGTGCGGCCGCCAGTCGAGCGGCGACGTGGCTGCGGCGATATCGAGCTCGACCCACTCGACGCCCGGCAGGTCCGCGCCGGGGCGGCGTGCGACTGCGGTCACTTCCCGGCCGTGCTTGACGAGCCGCGCGAGAACCGCCGAGCCGATGAGGCCGCTCGCGCCGAGCAGGAGCACCCGGCTCACTGCGTGCGGCCCGGACGCGTGCTCGCCGCGCCCGAGGCCGCCTGCTCCTTTTCCGCGGCCGGGAGACGCGCAACCTGCGCGCCGGGCGCGGTCTCGGGCGCAGCCGGCGGCGCTTCCTCGCCCTTGAACTCTTCCCGCGCCATCTCCCAGCAGCTCAGGAAGAAGGCCGCGATGATCGGGCCGATCACGATGCCCGCGAGACCGAACGCGGTGAGGCCGCCGAGCGTCGAGAGCAGGATCAGGTAGTCGGGCATGCGGGTGTCGCGGCCGACGAGCACGGGCCGCAGCAGGTTATCCACGAGCCCGATCACGAGGACGCCGATCAGGATCAGCGCGATGCCCGCGATGATCCGGCCGCTCACGATCAGGATCACGGCGGCCGGCGCCCAGACGAGCGCCGCGCCCACGGCCGGCAGGATCGTGAGCAGCGCCATCACGACGCCCCAGAGCACGGGAGCCGCGAGGCCGAGGATCCAGAACGCCGTGCCGCCGATCGCCCCCTGCACGATGCCGACGACGATCGTGCCCTTGATCGTTGCGCGGGAGACCTCGGCGAAGCGCGAGAGGAGGTACCGTTCGCGGGCGTCGCCGAGCGGGAGCGCGCGCACGAGGCCGTCGAGAAGGCGCGGGCCGTCGCGCAGGAAGAAGAAGAGCAGGTAGAGCATCAGAAAGAAGTAGATCGTCACGCGCACGGTGTCCTGGCCGAGGGCGAGAGCCCGTGCGGCGATGAACCGGCTGGCCGCGACGCCGGCCTCGGCCAGCCGGGTCTCGAGCCCCTGCGGATCGATGCGGAATCGCTCGAGCAGGTTCGTGAGCTGCGGCAAGTGCTCCTCGAGCTCGTCGTACAGCCGGTTGAGCTCGATATCCTCCTCGTTCAGCCGTTGCACGAGCGTGGTCGCCTCGTTCGTCACGGCCGTGACGACGCCGACGAGCGGCAGGATCACGATCAGCACGACGAGGAACATGCTCGTGCCGGCCGCGAGCGAGCGGTGGTGCGGCAGGCGCTGCTCGACCCGCGCGTGGAGCGGATACACGATGATGCCGAGCGCGACGGCCCAGAAGATCGGCTGCAGGAATCCGCGGATCAGCCACAGGAACGCGGCCGTGACGAGCACGAGCAGCGCCGCGAAGAAGGCCTTCTGGACGGTCGTCGGGCTCATCGCCTCTCGTCCGGCGCGCGCGCGGACTGCTTCACCTTCGTCCACCATTCGATCCGCTCGGCCAAGGTCTTCTCGAACCCATGGCGGGTCGGCTCGTACCAGGCCGCGCCGCGGAGGCGCTCCGGCAAGTACTCCTGGCCGGCCGCGAGGCCGCCTTCGTCGTGATCGTAGCGGTAGCCGCGCCCGTAACCGAGCTCCTTCATGAGCTTCGTCGGCGCGTTGCGGATATGCAGCGGCACGGGCTCCGCCGGATGCTCGCGCGCGGCGCGCAGCGCTTCCTGCCAGGCGACGTAGGCGCGGTTCGATTTCGGTGCGGTCGCGAGGTAGATCACCGCTTCGGCAATGGCGAGCTCGCCTTCGGGAGAGCCCAGGAAGTGATACGCGTCTTTCGCGGCGAGCGCGAGCGACAGCGCACGGGGGTCCGCGAGACCGATGTCCTCGCTCGCCATCCGCACCACGCGGCGCGCGATATAGAGCGGGTCTTCCCCGGCGTCGATCATGCGCGCGAGCCAGTAGAGCGCGCCCTCGACGTCGCTGCCGCGTACCGCCTTGTGCAGCGCCGAGATCAGGTTGTAGTGCTGCTCGCCCGATTTGTCGTACTGCGGGATGCGACGCTCGAGCACTTGGATCACGAGGTCGGCGCTGATCTCGCCCGCGCCGCGCGGCAGCTTTCCGCGGGCGTGATGCCACACGGCTTCCGTGACGTTCAGCGCCCTCCGGGCGTCGCCGTCCGCGTGGCGGGCGAGGAGCTCGATCGCGTCCGCGGTCGGCGCGAGCCGCGCCCCGGAGTCGGCGGCGAGGCGCGCGAAACCTTTCGCGATGATGGCCGCGATGTGCTCGGGTGCGAGCGGCTCGAGCACGAACACGCGCAGCCGCGACAGCAGCGCCGAGTTCAGCTCGAAGGAGGGGTTCTCCGTCGTCGCGCCGATCAGCGTGATCACGCCTTCCTCGACGTACGGAAGGAACGCGTCCTGCTGCGCCTTGTTGAAGCGGTGGATCTCGTCGCAGAAGAGAATGGTGCCGCGCCGATCGGTGACGAGCCGTTGCTGCGCCTCGCGGATGATCTCCCGCACCCGCGGCACGCCCTCGGTGACGGCGCTGAAGACCTCGAACGCCTTGTCGGTGTAATTCGCGATCAGACGCGCGAGCGTGGTCTTGCCGCTGCCGGGAGGCCCCCACAGGACCATGCTGCCGACGCTGCCGCGCTCGATGGCTTCGCGCAGCGGCTTACCGGGCGCGAGCAGGTGCTCCTGACCGAGAAAGTCATCGAGCGTGCGCGGGCGGAGCAGATGCGCGAGCGGTGCGCCGCCGGTCGCGTCGGCGTCGAGCAGGTCCTTCTGGGGGGACACGTCGGCTCACGGTTGGACCATGATGCACCGATTGTAACCCGGTCCGGGAAAGCGGATTCGGCCCGGAAGGTTTCGCCGCACCGGCCTCGCCGGGCGGCGGCGGCGACGATGCTCCGGTCTCCCGGATGGTCTCGGTGCGATCAGGTTCCCCCCTCAGGAGCCGCAAGCCGGTTACACTTGGCCCATGGCACATCAACTCATTCGGGGGGCCTGCAGGTCCCTCCGCCGCGCCTCGACGGCCGGCCCCGTCGCGCTCGCCGCATTCGCGCTCGTGCTCCTCGCCGGGCAGGCGGCCGGCCAGGAAAACATCGGCACCGTGAAGCCGGTCCTGCACGGCAAGCATTGGATCGCGATCGCGGGCAAGCCGCTCGCGGCCACGGCCGGGGCAATGACGTTCGCGAAGGGCGGCAACGCCGTCGACGCGGCTTGCGCGATGCTCGCGGCGGCGGCGACGATGTGGGACACGCTCGGCTGGGGCGGCGAGACGCAGGCGCTGATCCACGACCCGCGCACCGGCGAGGTCAAGGGCATCAACGCGCTCGGTGCCGCGCCGTCCGGCGCGACCCCCGAGTTTTTCCAGTCGCGCGGAATGTCCCAGCCCCCGGACTACGGCCCCCTCGCGGCCGTCACGCCCGGAACCCCGGGCGGGCTGATGGTCATGCTCGCCGAGTTCGGCACGATGAGCCTCGAGGAGGTGCTCGAGCCGGCGCTGCAGATGGCCGAAGGCTATGCGATCGAGCGCGCCGCGGCCGAGACGATGGAAGCGACGAAGGAGCTCCTGCGGCAGTGGGAGGGGTCCCGGCGCGTCTTCCTCCCGCATTACGATCCGTCGCGGCCGCGCGCCTGGTGGGCGCCTCGGCCCGGCGAAGTGTTCTCGCAGCCCGATCTCCTCGCGACGTTGATGAAGCTCGTCGAGGCCGAGCGGTCCGCGCTCGAGGACGGTAAGAGCCGCGAGGAGGCGATCATGGCCGCATACGATCGCTTTTACCGCGGCGACATCGCCCGCGAGATCGCCGCCGGAACGCAGGCGGCGGGCGGCCTGATCACGGCCGAGGACCTCGACGAGTGGCGCGTCTATATCGAAGACCCGGTAGTCACGAACTACAAGGGTATCGACGTCTACAAGCTCACGACCTGGGTTCAAGGCCCGGTGCTGTTGCAGACGCTGAACATCCTCGAGAACGTCGACCTCCAGGCGATGGGGTACAACAGCGTTCGCTACATTCACACGCTCTATCAGGCGATGAACCTGGCGTACGCCGACCGCGATTTCTACTACGGCGACCCGTACTTCCCGCCTGCGGAGCCCATCGAGGGCCTGCTTTCGAAGGAGTACGCACGGGAGCGATTCGGCGAGATCAACTGGCGTCGAAACGATCCGCAGGTGCCCCCCGGCGACCCGTATCCGTATCAAGGCGAGGTCAACCCGTACCGCCATCTGCTCGAGACCTGGTCGCCCCGAGTGCGCCGCGGACCGCCGATTGCCGCGGAGCGCGAGATCCGGACGTTGACCGACGACCAGGCGTTTCTCGCCGGCACCACGTCGATTCAGGCGGCCGATGCCGACGGGTGGGTCGTCTCGATCACGCCGAGCGGAGGGTGGCTTCCGGCGTTCATCCCGGGCAAGACCGGGATCGGGCTGTCCGAGCGGATGCAGAGCTTCGTGATGGATCCGCGATCGAACCCGTTCAACGTGCTCGAGCCGGGCAAGCGGCCGCGCGCCACGCTGAGCCCGAGCATCGCGCTCAAGGACGGGAAGCCTTTTCTGTCGTTCGCCGTGCAGGGCGGGGATGCACAGGACCAGAACCTCCTCCAGTTCTTCTTGAACGTCGTCGAGTTCGGCATGAACGTGCAGGAGGCGGCGGAAGCGGCGAATTTCAACAGCTACCAGATGCACAGCTCCTTCGGCCGCCACGAGGCGCAGCCGGGCCGCCTGCTTCTGCGTGACGACGTCCCGTCCTGGGTGCGCACGAAGCTCGAGACCATGGGCTACCGCGTCGAGACGGCCAGGCTCACGTCGGGCCCCATCAACGCGATCGAGTTCGACCTCGAGCACGGCACCCTCTGGGGAGGCTCCAGCGATTACGGCGAGGACTACGGCATCGCCTGGTAGCCTCGCGTAGGCTGCCCGCCCCACGTCGTTCTCGATGGACTTCTTGGCCTGGTTGCAGAGCACGGCGCTGGCCACGGCGGTGGCCGAGACCGTGTGGGCCTATCCGCTGCTCGAGACGGTGCACGCAGTCGGGATGGCGATGCTGCTCGGCTCCCTCGGCTTGATCAACTTGCGCGTCCTCGGCTTCAAGCCGGAGCTTCCGCTGCTCGGCACGCGTGATCTGCTGCCGCTCGCGTGGCTCGGGTTCACGTTCAACGCGATCTCGGGCATTGCCTTGTTCACGTCCGACGCGATCTACTTCTTCAGCAGCTACACGTTCAGGGTCAAGCTGGCGCTGATCCTATTGGCCGGCGTCAACGCGGTGCTGCTCGGGCGCAAGATTTTCGATGAGCCCGCGGCGAGCGCGGCGGAGACGCCCTCCGCCGGCGCCAAATGGCTGGCCGGGGCGTCGCTGACGTTCTGGGTCGGCGCGGCGGTCGCCGGGCGGCTCATCGCGTACCTGCCCTAGCTCCGGGGGCGCGGATGGAATTTCTGATCTGGCTCGAAAGCACTCCTGTCGCTCAAGCGATCAAGACCTCGGTCTGGATGTACGCCACGTTCGAGACTGCGCATTACATCGGCCTCGCGATGCTCGTCGGCGGAATCATGCTGATCGATCTGCGGCTGCTCGGCGTCGCGCGCAGCTTGCCGCTGCCGGCCATGCTGGGCTTGTTGCGGTGGGTCTGGGTCGGCTTCCTCATCAACGTGACCACCGGCACGCTCATGTTCGTCTACGGTGCCACGTCGTTCGGCGTGAACCGGATGTTCTGGCTGAAGATGACGCTGATGGTGCTCGCGGGCATCAATGCGCTGATCTTCACGATCGCGGCAGCGAGATCGGGGAGCGACTGGGTGTCGATCGGCCGCACGCCGCCCGCAGTGAAGGTCATCGCGACGCTCTCGCTCGCCCTCTGGCTCGGCGTCATGACCGCCGGGCGCTGGATGGCGTACGTCTAGATCCGTCAGCCGAAAAGGACGTCTCGCAGGCGCACGCGGATCTCATTCGACGTTTGCGCCGTCCAATCCTTGTCGATTTCCGCGGCGATCGACTCTTGTAGAGGCCGTCCGAACGCTTGGCGCAGATAGCCGAGAAAGCGCGGCTCGGCGACGAGGTAGAGCCGGTCGAACCGCTTTCGCTTCCGGGCGGCGTCGAGCGTCTCGCCGATCTCCTTTGCGAAGCGGATGGCCTCCTGCTCGACCGGCTCGACGGACGAGGACATCGCGTGACGGCCGTGGCCGACGCTGTCGAACGCCTGCCCGGGGCGATCCGCGTTGATGTCCTGGTTCTTGAGCCGCGTGGCGGGCGCGACGAGGTCGGCGATTTCCTGCAGGGGACCGTGGCGGCTCGACTGCTCGAAGATGCGGCAGCGGGTCTTGTCGGCGACGGCGATCCAATCCTTGCTCATGGTGCCTCCGACGCCGGTTGAACCGGCAAGCTGTGTCGTCGATGGGGTCGTCCGTGAACGACGTGCCTCCGCGAGGTATCCTACAGTTCCCCGCGCCGCCGTGAACATCGACGCCGATACCGATGCCTGCGCCCGTCCGCCGCCCTCGTTACGTCGTGCACGACGGTTTTCGCATGCCGATGGGCTTCCCCGTGGAAGGCTTCGGCTCCGGCCTGCGCTACCGGCCGCGCGCTTCCGATGTCTTCGTCTGCACGTATCCGAAGTGCGGAACGACGTGGATGCAGTACATCGTCTTCCTGATTCGGAGCCGCGGGCAGCCGCTCGGGCCCGGGCAGCGCCTGGATCAGGTGTTTCCGCATCTCGAGGAGGTCGGCGCCGGTCCGGTGGAGAAGCTGCCGGAGCCGCGGCTGATCAAGACGCACCTGCCGTTCTCGATGGTGCCTTACGACGCGGCGGCGCGTTACATCTACGTCGCGCGCAACCCGTTCGACTGCGCGGTCTCGTTCTTCCACCATACGCGCGGCTTCGTGCAGCACTACGACTTCGCCGATGGCACGTTCGACGATTTCTTCGAGTGCTTCATCGCCGGCGAAGTGGACTTCGGCGACTACTTCGAGCACCTTCTGTCGTGGTACGCGCGCAAGGACGACTCGAACGTGCTCTTCGTCACCTACGAGCGGATGCAGGAGGAGACCGAGGCCGTCATCCGTGAAGTCGGCGAGTTTCTCGGCGGCGCCGCCCGCGACGTTGTGCGTGATTCTCGCCTTGTCGCGGCCGTGCTCGAGGAAAGCAGCTTTCGGAGCATGAGCCGCGAGCAGCGGCGCTGGTCGAGCGCCCGAGCGCCGGGCGCGCCGGAATTCGTCCGCAAGGGGATCGTCGGAGACTGGCGCAACCACTTCTCGGCGGAGCAGGCGAGACGCCTTGCGGACGAGTTCGCGCGCCGCACCGGCGGGAAGGGAGCCTACGAGCTGTGGCCCGACGTCGTGCGCGAAGCGCTAAACACCTTTTAGAGAATCGGAAAGAGAGTATGGACGAGCAGACCCGAACGGAGCTCGACGCAGCCGTCTTTCGGCGGCTGCTTCGGCACTTCGACGAGCGCAAAGACGTGCAGAACATCGAGCTGATGATTCTGGCCGGCTTTTGCAGGAATTGCCTCAGCAAGTGGTACGTGGAGGCGGCGCAGGAGAGAGGTCTCGACGTCGACCTCGAAACGGCTCGCGAGCGCGTCTACGGCATGCCATACGACGAGTGGAAGTCGCGCTACCAGCCGCCGGCCACGCCGGAGCAGCTCGCGCGATTCGAGGCGGCGCAGAAGAAGGCGTAGGCGCGGCGCGACAACGAGGCCCAGCTGGCTTCTCGCCGCATCGTATGCGGGGACGGCGGCGGGAAAGAGGCTCTGCGCGCTCGTCCGCCGTCAAAAGCGCCGGTTGACGGCGAACTGGGCGAGGCCGGCGAGGCCCTCGCGGCATTTCGACGGCGGGAGGACGGACAGGGCGGCGATCGCGGCGTCGGCTTCGGTGCGCGCCCGCTCCGCCGTGTAGCGCAGGCCGCCGGAGGACTCGATCGCGAGCTGGATGGACGTGAGGTTTTGCGTGCCGCCGGTCTCGATCGCTTCGCGGATCATGTGGCGCTCCGCCGCGCTGCCGTGGTCCATCGCGTAGATCAGCGGCAGAGTCGGCTTCCCCTCCGCCAGGTCGTCGCCGATGTTCTTGCCGAGCTCCTCCGGTTTCGCGGCGTAATCGAGCGCATCGTCCACCAGCTGAAAGGCGAGGCCGAGGTGGCGGCCGAAGCCGATGAGGGCCTGCTCGACACGCTCGTCCTGCCCCGCGAGGATCGCGCCGATTCGCGTGCCCGCCTCGAACAGCTTCGCGGTCTTGCGGTAGATGACCTCCATGTAGTCCGCCTCGGTGATGTCCGGGTTGTTGCAGTTCATCAGCTGCAGAACCTCGCCCTCGGCGATGGTATTCGTGGCGTTGGCCATCACGTCGAGGATCTTCATGTCGCCGATCTCGACCATCATCTGGAAGGCTCGCGAATACAGGAAATCGCCGACGAGAACGCTTGCCTGATTGCCGAACTTCGCGTTGGCCGTGCGCTGACCGCGCCGCAGCCCGGAGCCGTCGACGACATCGTCGTGAAGCAGCGTGGCGGTGTGGATGAACTCGATGATGGCGGCCGCGGAGATGTGCGCGTCGGCGCGATATCCGCACGCGCGCGCGGCGAGCAGCACCGCGAGCGGCCGCAACCGCTTGCCGCCGTTATGGATGATGTGATGGGCTACCTGGTTGACGAGCGCGACGTCGCTGCCGAGGCGCCGATAGATGACCCGGTTGACGCTGCCCCAATCGTCGCCGACGAGTGATCTGAGTGCGTCGAGGGAAGGTGCCGAGTGTCGGCTTGCGGCAACATGCATCAGCGGATGATGCCTGATAGCGCGCCCGTTGGCGAGCGCCGGCCCCGACTCGATGCACGCGTCGGCGTTTTTCGGGCGCAACCGTCGCACGCAGCGCACGCGTCGCGGCCGTCCCCGCGCTTCCCGCCTGCGGAGCGCCCGCGGGGCGCCGTTCGTTGACCGCGTTTCCGCCGCCCACTAGAATTCCTCGCTTTTCCGCCGCCCGGCGGAGCTTCATCAGCGGCTTAGGAGCATCTTGCGGTGTATGCGGTCTTTCGTACAGGCGGTAAGCAGTACCGCGCGAGCCCCGGCGACCGGCTGAAGGTCGAGCGCCTCGACGCGGCCGTCGGCGACGTCGTCGACTTCGATCAGGTGCTTCTCGTCGGCTCCGGCACGGATATCCGCATCGGCTCGCCGCTGATTCCGGGCGGTAAGGTACAGGGCAAGGTCGTCGATCAAGGTCGCACGAAGAAGATCGAGGTCGTGAAATTCAAGAGGCGCGCCCACTACAGAAGGACGCACGGGCATCGGCAGCACTATACCGAGGTGGAGATCACGTCCATCACGGGCGGCGACGCCGCCTAGCCACGCCGGCTCGGCGCGCATAGTGAGGAGATTCGGTCATGGCACACAAGAAGGCAGGCGGCAGCTCGAAGAACGGGCGCGATTCTGAATCGAAACGGCTCGGCGTCAAGCGCTTCGGCGGCGAGCAGGTCGCGCCGGGCAACATTCTCGTGCGGCAGCGCGGCACGCGCTTTCATGCCGGCGCGAACGTCGGTGTCGGGCGCGATCACACGTTGTTCGCGCTCGCCGCGGGGCGGGTCGCGTTCGACACGAAGGGCCGGAAGAAGCGCACGCACGTGAGCGTGGTCACGGACTGACCCGCGTGCGGTGAAGCCGGCTCGAAAAAGCCCCGCCGGTCGGGGCTTTTTTCGTCCCGGCGAGCCCGGGCCGCGGCGAGGCGACGGCCGGGCCCCGATGCGCCGGCGGCAGCGGCCGTGAAATTCGTCGACGAAGCCGACATCCGCGTCGAGGCCGGTCGAGGCGGCAACGGCTGCGTGAGCTTCCGGCGCGAGAAATACATTCCGCGCGGCGGCCCGGACGGCGGCGACGGCGGCCGCGGCGGCAACGTGTACCTCATCGCTCGCGAAGGCCTAGGGACGCTCGCGGATTTCCGCGTCCAGCGGCGCTTCAAGGCCGAGAACGGCCGGGGCGGCGCGGGGCGCAACATGACCGGAGCGTCGGGCGCGGACCTTTATGTGCCGGTTCCGGAGGGCACGGAGGTCACGGACCTCGACACCGGCGAGACGCTGGGCGACCTGCGCCGGGCCGGCGACGTGCTGCTCGTCGCACGGGGCGGCCGCGGCGGACGCGGCAACACCAGCTTCAAGAGCAGCGTGAATCGCGCGCCGCGGCGGGCGACGCCGGGCGAGCCCGGCGAGGCCCGGCATCTCCTGCTGGCTCTCAAGGTGCTTGCCGATGTCGGCCTGCTCGGCGCCCCGAACGCCGGCAAGTCGACGTTGACGCGAGCCGTCTCGGCAGCCCGCCCGAAGGTCGCGGATTATCCTTTCACGACGCTTCATCCGCACCTCGGCGTCGTTCGTGTCGGCGTCGAGCGGAGCTTCGTGATCGCCGACATTCCAGGCTTGATCGAGGGCGCCGCGGAGGGCGCGGGGCTCGGCATCCGCTTCTTGAAGCATCTGGAGCGCACCCGTCTGCTGTGGCACGTGGTGGCGGCGGGCCCCGACCGGGGGCTCGACGACGTCGCAGCCGAGATCCGTGCGATCGAGGCCGAGCTCGAGCGCTACTCGGCGGTGCTCGCGGGCCTGCCGCGCTGGCTCGTGCTGAACAAGCTCGATCTGATGCCGCCCGGGGAGCGGGGCGAGCACGTCGAGCGCGTCGTCGCGAAGCTCGGGTGGTCGAGCCCGGCCTACGGGATCAGCGCATTGACCGGGGAGGGAACCGAGATCCTCGTGCAGGACGCGATGCGCTTTCTCGAGACGCACCGGGGCGCCGAGGCGAGCGAAGCGCCGGAGGCGAGGGGAGCGCCCGAGGCGACGGATGCGGCCGAGGCGGGCGAAGCGCCAGAGGCGGACGAGGAAGAGGGCAACGGGCCGGACACGACGCCGGCAAGCCCCTCAGGACATCGCGCGTAGCTTCGCGTTCAGGCGGCTCTTGTAGTGCGCGGCACGGTTCTTCGCGATCAGGCCCTTCGAGACCATCTTGTCGATTTCCGGCACGGCTTCGCGGAAGCGGGCCGCGGCGGCCTCCTTGTCACCGGATTGGACGGCTTTCAGGACCTTCTTGATCGCCGTGCGGCCTCGCGACCGCAGTGCCACGTTGTGCGCCCTCCGCTCGACGTTCTGCCGCGCGCGCTTCTTAGCGGATTGAATGTTGGCCAAGGTGTCGTTCCGTTTGACGGTCGGCGGGGACCCGTGAAAGGGGCGGTATTATTCGAAGCCCTCGAAATCAAGTCAAGCCGGTCGCCGCGCCGGCGCCCCTTATGGAAAGTCGGCCCGAATCGCCCGCAGTGACCGCGCCCCGGGAGGATCTGCTCGCCTCCACCGGCGTGGTCGGCGCGATGACCCTGGTGTCTCGGATCACGGGCCTCGCCCGCGACATCGCGTTCTCGCACTGGTTCGGGGCGGGCCTTCTGATGGATGCGTTCTTCGTCGCGTTCAAGATTCCGAACCTGCTTCGCCGCTTCTTCGCCGAGGGCGCATTCTCGCAGGCATTCGTCCCCGTGCTCTCGGAATACCGGAGCGTACGGTCGCCGGCCGATGTCCGCGCGCTCATCGACCGGACGGCCGGGACGCTCACGGTCGTGCTCTTCGCCGTGACGGCGATAGGCGTCGTGGCGGCGCCGCTCCTGATTCTCGTCTTCGCCCCCGGCTTCGGTGGCGGCGACGGGCGCCAAGAGCTCGCCGTCGACATGTTGAGGCTCACGTTCCCGTATCTTCTGTTCATCTCGCTGACGGCCCTCGCCGGCGGCATCCTGAACACGTACCGCCGGTTCGCCGTCCCGGCGTTCACGCCCGTGCTGCTGAACGTCGTGCTGATCGTCTTCGCCGCGTGGATCGCGCCGCGCTTTTCGCAGCCCGGCGTCGGCCTTGCGGCCGGCGTCCTCGTGGCCGGCATCGTGCAGCTCGCGTTCCAGGTGCCGTTCCTGCTGAAGCTCGGGTTGCTGCCGCCGCCGCGATGGCAACGGGTGGATCCGGGCGTCGCGCGCGTGCTCCGGCTGATGGTGCCGGCCGTCTTCGGATCGTCGGTCGCGCAGATCAACCTGATGCTCGATACGCTGATCGCGTCGTTTCTCGCGGCGGGCAGCATCAGTTGGCTGTATTACTCGGACAGGCTGATGGAATTTCCGCTCGGCGTCGTCGGCATCGCTTTCGCGACCGTGATTTTGCCGAGCCTCGCCGAGCAGCACGCCCAAGCGTCGCGTGACGCGTTCGGGGCGACCTTGGACTGGGCGCTGCGCTGGGTGCTCGTCGTCGCACTGCCCGCCGCGCTCGGCTTGCTCCTCACGGCCGAGCCGCTGCTCACGACGATCTTCTACGGGGGCGTCTTCACCGAGCGCGACGTCGCGATGTCGGCGGCGAGCTTGCGGGCGTTCGCTCCCGGTCTGATCGGGTTCATCCTCGTGAAGGTGTTGGCGTCGGCGTACTTCGCACGGCACGATACGCGCACGCCGGTCAGGATCGCCGTGCGTGCTCTGCTGTTGAACCTGGTGCTGAATGTGCTTTTCGTGACGCTGCTCGTCGGGACGGACCGGGCGCCGCCGCACGCGGGACTCGCGCTCGCAACGTCGTTGGCGGGGCTCTTCAACGGCGCGATGCTGCTGTCCGGCCTCGTCCGGGCCGGCATCTATCGCCCTCGCGCGCGATGGCGGCCGCTCCTCGCGCAGGTCGTCGCCGGCTGTGCGGTCATGTCCGCCTATCTCGTCTGGGTGCTGGGCGAGGCCGGCGATTGGCTCGCGATGGCCCGCGGCGAGCGCCTCGCGTGGCTCGGCGTCTGCGTGCTCGGCGGCGCGGCGGCTTATTTCGCGGCGTGCTTTGCCGCGGGCCTGCGGCCGCGCGCGCTCGCGCAGGGCCGTTCAGGCCTGCGGTCTCGCGATTGAGCATGCGCTTCTGTCGCACGATCGGCGCGCTGCGGCGGCATGCGGCGCCGAACGGCCGGTCGGTGACGATCGGCGCGTTCGACGGCTTGCATCTGGGGCACCAGGAGATATTGGCGAGGCTGCTCGAGTCGGCGCGCGAGCGAAGCTGCCCGGCGCTCGTCTTCTCGTTCGAGCCGATGCCGGGCGAGGTCCTGTCGCCGCGAAACCCGCCGCCGCGGCTGACCTGCTTCCGAGAGCGCTTCGAGCTGCTTGCGCGGCACGGCGTCGACGAGTTCTTCTGCCCGTCCTTCCGGCAGATCCGGCGTCTCTCGCCGGAAGTCTTCGTCGACTCGCTTCTCGTCGCTGCGCTCGACGCGCGGCACGTGATCGTCGGCCACGACTTCCGTTTCGGATTCGGGCGCGGAGGAGGTCTGGACGAGCTACGCGCGGCGGGGCGACGACATGGATTCGGCGTCACGGTCGTCGAGCCCGTGTCGTGGCAGGGGCAGCGCGTCAGCAGCACATTGATCCGCGCGGCCCTCGCCGCCGGCGACCTCGCCGCCGCGAAGGGCATGCTCGGCCGCGACTACAGCATGTCCGGCCGCGTGATCCGCGGCCTGGGCCTCGGCCGGCAGCTCGGTTTTCCGACCGCGAACGTGAGCCTGAAGCGGCGGCGGGCGCCCATCGACGGCATCTTCGCCGTCCGCGTGGAGGGCTTGGACGACCGGTTGCTCGACGGCGTCGCGAGCGTCGGCACACGCCCGACGATCGGCGGCGGGCAAGCGTTGCTCGAGGTGCTGATCTTCGATTTCGACCGCGACGTCTACGGCGAGCACATTACGGTTCACTTCGTCAAACGCCTGCGCGAGGAGCGGCATTTCGCGGATCTCGACGCACTGAAGGCGCAAATCGAGCGCGACGTCGTGGAAGCCCGGGCTGCGCTTCGCGCCTGAATCGCGTACACTCGCCGCAAAGCCGTGAAGGGGACGAGTAACCGGCCCGCGGCGGGCACAGCGAGCAGGGGATGGTGGAAGCCCTGACCCGCGCACCGGCGAATATCACCCCGGAGCTGCTGTTCCGAACACCGCGGCATGTCGAGCGGGCGCCCGAGGCGGCCGCGCCGCGCGATCAGTAGGTTCAGTCGTCTGGCTCCCGTCAGCGAGCCGGGCTGCGCGCGCAGCCCACGAGGCCGAGTCCGCAAGGACGCGGCAAAGCCGGGTGGTACCGCGACCTCCCCATCGCCCCGGCGCCGCCGCCGGTCAGGCCGCACCGAAGCCGCCGGCTGCCGCGGGGCCAGTCCAAATTCGCGGAATCGATCGATGTTCGAACCAGTCGCTGCCCGTTACGACGGGCCGGCCCTCGAGAAGGAAGTCCTCGAGTTCTGGCGGCGCGAGGACGTATTCAAGCGCGTGCTCGAAGCGGGGCGCGGCCGGCCGTCGTTCGTCTTCTACGAAGGTCCGCCCACGGCCAACGGCCGGCCCGGCATCCACCACGTGCTCGCGCGCACGTTCAAGGACCTTTATCCGCGCTACAAGACGATGCGCGGTTTCCACGTCCCCCGAAAGGCCGGCTGGGACACCCACGGTTTGCCGGTCGAGCACGAAGTCGAGAAGGCGCTCGGCATCTTCGACAAGAAGCGGATCGAGGAGGAGGTCGGCATCGCGAGCTTCGTAGCGAAGTGCCGGGAGTCGGTCATGCGCTACGTCGCCGACTGGGAGGCCATGACCGAGCGCATGGGCTACTGGGTCGACATGAGCGAGGCCTACTTCACGCTCCACAACGCCTACATCGAGTCCGTCTGGTGGCTGCTGAAGCAGATCTGGGAACGCGGCTTGATGTACCAGGGGTACAAGGTGGTCCCGTACGATCCGCGCATCGGCGCGACGCTGTCGTCCCACGAGGTCGCCCTCGGCTATCGGGAAGTCGAGGACCCTTCGGTGTTCGTCCGGTTCAAGGTGCAAGGCGAAGAGAACGTTTTCTTCCTCGTCTGGACGACCACCCCGTGGACGCTGCCCTCGAACCTGTTGCTGGCGGTGCATCCCGACGTCGAGTACGCGTGGGTCCGGCACGGCGGCGAGACCTTGATCCTCGCGCGGGACCTCGTCGAGCGCGTGCTCGGTGAAGGCGCGGAGATCACGCGCACGGCGCTCGGGCGCGAGCTCGACGGGATGCGATACGAGCGCCTGTTCGACTATTTGCCGGCCGAGGGCGACATCTGCCGCGTGCGCACGGCCGAGTTCGTCACCACCGAGGACGGCACCGGCATCGTGCATATTGCGCCGGCTTACGGCGAAGACGACCTGCGCCTCGGTCAAGCGCACGATCTTCCGGTCGTGCACGGCGTCGGCGAGGACGGCTACTTCCTGCCGGACGTGAAGCCCGTTGCCGGCAAGTTTTTCAAGGAGGCCGACCCGGTCATCATCGGGCTGCTGCGCGAGCGGGGGCTGCTCTTCCGCGAGGAACGCTATCGGCACAACTATCCGTTCGGCTGGCGGACCGGCGATCCGTTGATCTACTACGCGAAGAACGCCTGGTACATCCGCACCACGGCGTTCCGGGAGCGGCTGGTCGAGCTGAACAAGGGCATCCATTGGGTGCCGGAGTACATTCGCGACGGCCGCTTCGGCAACTGGCTCGAGAACAACATCGACTGGGCGCTGTCGCGCGAGCGTTTCTGGGGCACGCCGCTGCCGCTCTGGACGGACGGCGCCGGCGACTACATCTGCATCGGCTCGGTAGCCGAGCTCGAGGAGCGGGCGGGCCGAAGCCTTGCGGGCCTCGACTTGCACCGGCCGGCCGTCGACGAGGTCACGTTCGTTCACGACGGGCGCGAGTATCGGCGCGTCGCCGAGGTCATCGACTGCTGGTTCGATTCGGGCGCGATGCCGTACGCGCAGTGGCATTACCCCTTCGAGAACCGCGAGACGTTCGAGAAGAGCTTCCCGGCGGATTTCATCTGCGAGGCGATCGACCAGACCCGCGGCTGGTTCTACACGCTGCATGCGATCGCCACGATGATCTCGGACAGCGCCGCGTACCGGACGGTGGTCTGCCTGAGCCACATCGTGGACCAGGACGGCAAGAAGATGTCGAAGTCGCTCGGCAACATCGTCGACCCGTACGACGTCTTCGATTCGGTCGGCGCCGACGCGCTCCGCTGGCACTTCACCGCGCGGGTCGCGCCGGACGTGCAAAAGCGCGTGTCCGTCGAGATCATTGGCGACGTCGCGAGCAGCTTCATCAACACGCTGTGGAACACGTACGGCTTCCTGGTGATGTACGCGCGCCTCGACGACGTCGATTTCACTCGCGACGTCCCGTACGAGGCGCGGCCCGAGATCGACCGTTGGGTGATCTCGCTGCTGGAAGAGACGGTGCGGACCGCCACGGATGCGCTCGAGCGCTACGACGCGCTGCAAGCGGGCGCGGCAATCGAGCGCTTCGTGGACCAGCTCAGCAACTGGTACGTGCGGCGCAACCGGCGGCGCTTCTGGAAGGCCGCGAGCGGCGACGACAAGCAGGCCGCGTACGTCACGCTGTACGAGTGCCTCGCGACGCTCGTGCGGCTCCTCGCGCCGTTCGTCCCTTTCCTGAGCGAGGCCATGTACCAGAATCTCGTGCGGCGCGTGGACGCCTCCGCGCCGATGAGCGTGCACATGACGGAGTGGCCGGAGCACCGGCCCGAGCGCCTCGACGCGTCTCTGCTCGCCGAGACCGAGATCGTGCAGCGGGTCGTCGGGCTCGGGCGCGCCGCGCGGAACGAGTCGCGCCTGAAGGTGCGCCAGCCCTTGAAGCGCCTTCTCGTGCGTGTGCCCGACGCCGCCGCGACGCGCGCGGTCGAGCGCCACGAGGACCAGATCCTCGACGAGCTGAACGTCAAGTCCATCGAGCTGCTCGCCCGCGACGCCGAGCTCGTGAGCTATCGAATCAAGCCCAACCTGCCGTTGCTCGGCAAGCGTTACGGGAAGCTCATTCCCGCGATCCGGCAGTATCTCGCGACGGCGGACGCCGCCGCGGTCGCCTCCGCCGTGGCGCGCGGCGAGACGCAGCGCGCCGTGATCGAAGGCTGCGAGGTCGAGCTCCCACCGGAGTCCCTGCTGGTCGAGACCGCGTCGGCCGAAGGCTTCGCCTGCGCGGAGGAGGGCGGCTATCTCGTGGGGCTCGATACGTCGTTGGACGACGGGCTGCGCCGCGAGGGGCTCGCGCGCGAGCTCGTCCGCGCCGTGCAAGACGCGCGCAAGCAGGCCGGGCTCGACGTCGCGGACCGGATCGTCCTCGAGATCGACGGCGACGCGGCCGTCCACGATGCGCTCCGTGCGTTCCGCGAGTACGTGATGACCGAGACGCTCGCGAGCCGCTGGGCGGCGCCCGATTCCGATCGGGCCTTCGTCGCGGAGCAGTCCGGAGGCGAGCACCGTTGGATCATTCGACTCGCCAAGGATTCGCGGGAGGGCGTGTAAGGAATGGCCGAACGTCGCTGGTTGGGGTTGAAGGCCGGAGCGAGCAACTGGCTATGGCTCTCGCTCGCCGTGATCGTGCTCGATCAGGCGACGAAGGCCGTCGTCGTGCGGCATTTTCAAGAGTTCGACGAGACCGTTTTGCTGCCGTTCCTGACGCTCGTCCGGCTGCACAACGAAGGCGCCGCGTTCAGCTTCCTGAGCGACGCTTCCGGATGGCAGCGTTGGCTCTTCACCGGCCTCGGGATCGCGGTCAGCGCCGGCATTCTGTTCTGGCTGCGACGCCTGCCGGCCCGCGGGCATCACCTGCTCGCTTCGGGGCTCGCGCTCGTGCTCGGCGGCGCGCTCGGCAACGTCATCGACCGCGTGCGGTGGGGGCACGTGGTCGATTTCATCCGCGTGCACTACGCGGAGTGGTACTTCCCGGCCTTCAACGTCGCGGACTCCGCGATCACGATCGGCGCGGCGCTGCTCATTCTCGACAACCTCGTCGCGATGCGGCGCGGCGCCGTAAAGGCGAAGGCGGACGGTTCGTAGCACGGCCCGCCGCTACCAGCAGCGGCCGTTCGGGTCGGGCGACGCGTCGCGCACGCCCTGCGAGTCGATCGAGAACGAAGCGCATTCGTCGTCGTCGGTCATGTCGACTCCGTTCGTGCCGCCTCCGGCAGCCGGGGTAGCGGTCGCCGTGTAACCCTCGGTCAGTCCGCCGGCGGCCGCAGTGATCGAAAGCGAGTAGACGCCGTTCTCGGTCTTGTCGCCCGTGAAGCCGAGGGCTTCCGGATCGGCGGTGTACGTGTTGTTCTGGAGGTACCAGCGCTCCTGATTGGCCTGTAGCCTGAGCAGCGCCGATTTCGCCTCGGTGCGATGCGCCCGCTGCGTGTACGCCCGATAGCTCGGCACGGCAATAAGGCCGAGGATCGCGATCAAGACCACGACGACCATCAGCTCCACGAGCGTGACGCCGGCGGCGCGGCTGAGCGGCGACGGCCATGCCCGGCCTGCGGCACGGAGCCGGGTCCCGCGCCTCGAGATTCGTTCTTGAACCGTCATGATTTCATCATTCTCCGTTGCATGACTCCGGCACGCGCGTGCGCCCCGGCCGAACCTGGCCGGGGCGCACGGCTCGGGCGAGCGGCGCGCGTCAATCGTCGATGCTTTCCTGACTCCAGAAGGTCCTCACCGGGGCATTCGCGAATCCCGGAGGGAAGCAGAAGAGCGAGACGCACGCCACCGGCGGCGGCGTGCACTCCTCGCCGACGCAGCCTGTCGGGTCCTCCGGCGACGGGAACAGGAACACCACTTCGCTTGCGATCGACCCGCCGAATTCACGGTAGCGGTCCGTGACGTCGAGCGAATCGGGGTCCGTCTCCTCGTCGAAGTTGTTCGGCACCGGGCGGCCGGTGAAGAGATCGACGACGTACAGCCGGTTCGTCCCGAGGCGCGGCGTGCAATCGTTCGCCGTCGCGCTCGCACCCGGGATGAACGTCGTGAAGAACACCTTGTTGTCGAACGTCCTCGCCTCGGCCAGCACCTTCTCGCCTCGCCAGACCTTCGGATCGCCGTCGCTCGCGCGATGCTCGCGGAGCTCCATGCGCCAGCCGTCGGCATCGGCCGGAAGCAGCGTCGCGAGGGTGTCCGAATCGATGATGTCCCTGATGTCGGGTAAGTCTGCCTCCGTGATCGGGTCGGCCTCGCGCGCGTCGAACTCCGCTTGAGTCAGCGATTTGAACGGATTCTGATCCCTCAGCGCATAGAAGCGATCTTGTGTCAGCTCGCTGTTCGGATGTGCGCGATGACCGGAGCCGATGCCGATGTGCATGAAGTTGAAGTCGCCGTTGTTGACGATCGCGACGTCCGGCGCATAGTAGAAGCGGCGCGTATCGGCGTAGGGCGGATCCGCGGCGGGAGCGCCGCCGAGCTGAGCGATGACGCCGCCGTGGACGAGCTCACCCTTCGGCTCGCCGTTGAAGATATCGAATCGCCATATCTGGCCGCCCAGGTCGGCCGCGTACATCCGGTCGGCGAACTTGTCGCCGTCGAGGTCCACGACCTTGATGTCCGCGGCGAACGAGTACTTCATGTTCGGCATGCTGGTCGCGGCGGACATATCGCCGCCGCCGGCCGTGACGTGCCACAGCAGGTTGCCGTTCAACGCGTCGACGATCACGATGCCGTTGCCGATATTCGGTGCCGGCGGCAAACCGGGCTGATCGTGACCGTCGTCGTAACCGGCGCCGAAGACGAGCACCAGCTTCTGATCGTTGCCGCTGGCATAGCTCGCGCCGGAGATGTTGATTCGCGTAGGCACCGGGTTCGACCAGGTCTCTCCCATGCTTACCGGCAGGGCCGACGCATCGAGCTTCCACATGAAGTAAGGCTCGTCCGGATCGGTGACGTCGAGCGCATAGTAGGTATCGCCGCCCCGGCGCAATCCGAAGTAGAGGTACACCTTGTCGGTGCCATCCACACGGCCGTTGTTGTCGGTGACCATGTGCACCCGCAGCGAGCCGTCGATCCCGTAGTGCTTCGTCGAGGTCGACTCGTCGTGGTAGAGGTCGACCATGTCGGGGAGGAATTCCTCCGGGATGAAGGCCCAGTGCTCGTGACCGTCCTCGGTATCGATCGCATGGAGATAGCCGTCGTTGGTCGCGAAGTAGACGATCGAAGTGTTTTCGTCGTACATCACGGTCGCCGGCTGCGAATGCAGCGGATCGCCCATCTGGTAACGAACCAGCGTCGCCGATTCGCCGTCGACGTTCGTCACGTCGACGCCGCGAATGAAGTCGATCAGCAAGTCGCGCGCCGGGTCGCCGGTGGCGCCGAGGCCGAGAAGCTCGGCGGTGATCGCGGTGTTCTCCTTCGTAACCAGATTCCCGTCGGCGCTCAGCAACGAACGGCCGACGGTGCAGCCGAGGCACGTGAAGAGGCGCCGTGCGGTCGGGTCCGGAAGCTCGTTCGCCGCGCCGCCCTTCTCGACCGATCTACCGTCCACCGCGTCGGACCAGAAGCTCTTCGAGCCCTCGGCGAAGTAGTCGCCGTCGACGGCGGGCTCGCCGTTCGCGTCGACGATCGTCGCGTCCGACGGGCGCAAGCGGTACTTCTTCAGGTTGCCGGGCCAATGCACGTTGCCGGCCGGCTCGAACATCGTGATGTAGAGGTCGTTCAGGTGCTGCATCCGGTTGAAGCTGTTGATCGTCAGGGCCGGCGACGTGAAGGTCGTCTGCGTCTCGAGGATGTCCCTGACGATGCTCGTCAGCGCGGTCGTGAGCTCGGCCGTATTGTTCGCTTGGAAATAGCGCCCGCCGCCCTTCTGAGCCGCGGCCTCGAGCACCGGAATGTCCTGCGCGAAGCCGATGGTGTGGGTGATGACGTTCTGAAAGCCGTCGAACTTCGTCGGAGAGATGTCCTTCTCGTACAGGTACTCGGCGAGCTCGTCGAGGCAATCGCCATCGCAATTGGCGCCGATCAGCTGCTCGATCTCGTCGTCCGCGTCGTCGTCATGCGTCGGCAAGCCGTCCGAAAGGTACACGATGAAGTTTTTCTGACAGCCGAACTCGACGGGAGTCTTGTAGATGCTCGGATCGCTGGCCGTCCGGGCCGCGTTGACGCTCTTCTCTGGAGCCGCATAGTTTCCGAAATGGACCTTGCGACCGAGGTAGTAAAGCGCCGCTTCGTACATCGTCTCCGCGAGCGGCGTGTTGCCGTCCGCCGGCAATCCGGCCATGATCTCCTGGAGCGGCTCGCGAGCCGTGGAGATGTCCTCCATTGCAAAGATGACCGGCCCGCCGTTGTCGTGCCAATCGTCAAAGTTCCAGTTGTAGCGCATCAACCCGACGTTGATGCCGTTGACCGTATTCAGCAGGTCGGCGGCGACGTCCTTGACGATGTCGATCTTCCGCTGATACTCGCCCGGCGTGCTGTGGTACCAGTTCAGCCAGTTGCTATCGTAGAAGGTGTACGTGTCGCGGTCGCGCCAATTGATCTCGTCGTCCTCGTCGGCGCTCCACGGATCGCCGCGGTTGTTTGCCCACAGCTTCGTGGTATCGATGCCGTCGCCGTGCACGCCCCCGTCGTCCTGGCACTCGACGACGCGCGTGTGCCGGTCGTCGCTGACGTCCCTCCATTTCTCGTCGCCGGCGTCGTATTGCGCCATCCGGTCGATGTAGTAGCCCGCCGTGGAGAACGCCTGCACGGCCGCGTCGCATAGGAAGGAGTCGCGTTCGACCCAGTTATCCGATTCCCGCCACCCGTCGCAGTTGGGCGGCCAATTGTCGTCACCCTTCTGCCAATATACGCGATCGGTGGGACACGGGCCTTCGTAGGTTCCGGGAATGTAGGTCGGCTGCGTCCAGATCTGGTCGTGCATGCTTCCCGATGTGTCCATGATCAGCAGCACGTTCGGCCGCGTCTCCGGAAACTGCGAGCTGTCGACGACGAAGAGCTCGGTGTCGTCGGCGAGCGCCGGCGCTCCGGCGACGAGCGTCCACAGAAGCCCGAGCGCGGTCGCCGCCGCACGCTGAGGGGCCACACGGATCGTCTTGTTCATCACTGCACGCTCCCTGTCTCGAGCGTCCGGCCGGCGAGCTTTACTGCGCGGCGAGACGCGGATACTGAACGACGCGGATGCGCGTTACGTTCGTCGTTTCGATGTCGTAGTGGACGTAAACGCCCTTGATCGTGTCGTCGTCGGCGCGAAGCGCCTCGACCATTTGCTTGAAGTCGGCGAACGCGAGCTCCGTCCCGTCGAGGAAATATCGCGTGGCGGACGTGACCCGCAGCGACTTCGGATCGCATGTGTCGCATTCGCGAAAGATGACCGTGCCGGCTGTGCTGTCGGGCAGGGTCACGGTGTCGAGGGTGAGCTCGTACGAGCGCTCGACCAGCTCGAACACCCTCTTGAAGGCCCACGCGTTCGGGCTTGCGAGAAGGCAGGCCGCCAGCAAGGGCAAGAGTATTTTGGTCATGATCGTTCTCCCGGTTCGTCAGCAGGCGGGGCCCGCGACGTAAAAGCTTTGCGTATGTGTGGATTGCGCGCCGCGCGGGCCTTCGCCGACGGAGATGGCGTCGAAGTGATAGGCGCCGACGCCGCCCGTGACTCCGGCGCTGAACGCGGTGTCCGGATAAACGGTGCACGCCGTATTAGTCGTCGTGGCTTGGGCGCTGATGTCCGTCGTGATCGTCCGCGTGACCGTCACCGGCCCCAGCGTGTTCCAGTTGCGCTCCGCGATGGCCGCGTCGATGCCGGTTTCGGCCGCTTGGAACGCGTCCTGCTGAGCTTCGGCGTTGCCCGCCATAACGAGCTCGAGCGTGGCGGTGTTCATCCCGGATACGCCGAGAACGGTCATCACGAGCAGGAGCACGAGGCCGACGACGAGCGCGGCGCCTTGCTGGCTCGACTTCGCGGGATGCGATCCAAGAGTGGCTCTCATGCTCATATCACCGTTCTCGCGTTGCGCAGAAAGATCGTCTTCGAGACGACGATGCGCCTGAAGGCGTCGTTGAACGCGGCCACGTTCTGGTCCGCGTACACGTAGTTCGTGGAGTCGGTGTAGCCGACCTCGGGGTCGAGTGCCCGGAGGCGCACCCATATCCGAACGGCGAGGACTTGAGCGTCGGGGATGAACGTTGCGCTTCCCTCCACCAATATGCCGTCGCCGGGATTCACGTAGCGGTCGATCGATCCTCGCCCGGCCGCGCCGACGGCGTCGGTATCGACGCCGAGCTGGACTTGAAAGTCCTCGACGCCCGGCAGCACTTCCTCGTCGACGACGACGGGACCGCCGGCACCGGACGTCAGGCGCTTCACGCGCAGCGACGGGATCGTGTTGTCGGTGGTGCTCAACGTCGAGGTTTGGCTGACGTAGTAGCCGTTCACGATGAGCCGGTGCGTCTGGCTCGTGCCGGGTAGCGTGGGCACGGTCGTCCCCTGGAAGATTTGCCCGTCCACCGAGCGCGCGGACTGGACGTAGAGCGTGTTGGCGTCGAGCGAACCCGTGATCTCGTCCTCGCTCACGCGCCGGACGATCAGCGTGTCGGCGTCGGCCGCGGCCGTGCCGCCGAACGGATCGCATCCGGTGCCCCACGCATAGCCGTTATTCGTGGCCTCGACGACCGCCTCGACGTTGATGGCCCAGTTCGTCTCGCACTCCTGCGGGCCGAGACCCGCCGGATCGTCGGGGCCGGCGCGGCCCAGCAGCTTGGTCGGCCGCGACGTCAGCCCGAAGTAGCCGGCCATCCGAATATCGGGCTCGAGCCGGTCGAGCACGAATCGGGCGTTCTCCTGCAGCCGCGACACGGAGTCGGCGACCCGGAACGTCGACCGGCTCTGCACGAAGACCGTGACGGCGCCGAGCAGCAGGAACGATCCGATCGCGAGCGCCACCATGAGCTCGACGAGGGTCATGCCGGTCGCGCGACGGCGCCCGTGCGCGCGGCCGAAGTCTTGCAGCGGGTTACTCATCGGGGACCTGAATCGTGACGGTGTGCGTTAGCGTGCCTTGACCCACCTCGTCCCAGCTCACGCTGATCGTGTAGGTCGGCGGAACGGTGGCGGTGTCGACCGCAATGGACGTCTTGCCGTCCGGCAGGAGCTGCTGCACCTGCTGTTTCCACACGAAGACGTCGTGAGCGGCCATATCCGCAGGTGTACAGTCGGCCGGGCCTCCGGTCTGCGGATCGCAGTCGTGGTCCGCGCCGGCGCCCGCGTACGCGGCCAAGCCCAAGCGGTTCACTCGGATGCGATCGGCCATGTCCGCAACCAGGTTCACGGCCTGCGTGCGAAATTGCGCGGTGCGGCCCGCGGCGAGGCCCTGGCCGTACATCGCCGCGATGCCGATCATGCCGACGGACAGCACGACGAGCGCCACGAGCGCTTCGATCAGACTGAATCCCCTCTGCTTCATCGCCTCTTCGCCTGACTGCTTGAAACGCTGCGAGAGAAACCCGTACCCGCGGCTACGGGCAATCGGCCGTGACTCCGGCCGTCGCGAGATCGCTCACGGCATCGGCGACGTCGGCGATCGACTGCCGCACGACGCTGCGCCCCGTGGGCTCGATGCGCACGGCTCGCGCGGAGGACAGACCGCCGAGCGAGGCGACGTTGCCGCGGTCGTCGCAAAGCAGCACGACGGTCGCCGGGTCGTCCGGATGACCGGCCGCTTCGCGAGGAAAGCCGTTTGCCCCGTAAACGATGTAGCCGCTGTCGCCCCAGGCTTGAAGGGTGCCGCCAGGCCCCTGTCGCCGCAGCAGCACGGTATCGCCCGCATCGACGACCGCATCGGCATCGTCGTCCACGAAAACGACATAGGCGCCGTCGGCAGCATCGAAATCGCCGCAGACGGGCGGATTCGCGAGCGGATCCGCCGAGGCGCAGAGCGTGACCGGCGCCTGCCGCTTCACCGCTTCCCCGCGCGCCAACAGCACGCCGGTGACGAAGTCGTTCGCGGCCGCCGTCATCGCGTTGCTGCGCTGAAACTCCATGAAGTTCGGCACGCCGATGCCGAGCACGATGCCGGCGACCAGCAGCGCGATCATCATCTCCCACAGCGTGAAGCCGCTCTCTCTCGCGTTCATGGCGCGCGAATATAGAGCCGGCGGCGGGGACCGGATCGCCCGAGCCGACGATCGGAGGATTCGCGGCGACGAGCGGCGAATCGCGCGGCGGCGTTATGTCGAGTGCGCGCAAGACAGCGGACGGTTGCCGGGACCGCGGTCGGACACGCGCGGTCTGCCGGTGTAGCTCACGATGACCGCGCGGGCCGCCGGCGCGTCGCGCCGATCGCAGAACGTGATCGTGCCGTTCGTGCTGCGCTTCGTGAAAGGGCGGAATTCGAACAGCGGCCGGTTCGACGTAATGCGCCCCTCGACGCGCGGTGTGTACGCGAAGAGGAGGGGTTCCTTCGGGGCTCGATGCGGCGGGCGAAGGCCGTCCTCGTTGACGAACACCATCCAGCCGGCGTCGTAGCGGATCTCGCGGCCGCCGCAACGAAGCCGGTCGGCGGTCTTGCAGACCACGACGGCTCGCCTTCGCTTGCTCGCCTCGCTGCGGGCGAGCTGAACGGCGACGACGAACCCGTTCACGTCGGCCGTGCGCCGCGCGTCCAGCACGAACGCCTCGAACGTCGGCACGCCGACTGCCAGCACGAGCGCGGCGACGGCGAGCGAGCAAAGCATTTCCCAAAGCGTGAAGCCCCGAGGTCGCATGACGGTGCTCCCGTGATGAGCGGCATCCGGACGCGTGGCGCCCCCGGGCCGCCGGATTTACCCGTTGCCGGGCGTGGGGAAGGCTAGACGGGGCGAGAGCCGGAGGGCTACGCACGAAATCGGCCGATCCTCGCGGATAAATCGGCGCGGTCCGCGGTCAGAGGGCCCATGCCGGTAGCAATTTCGTCGTGCCGCTAGGTATACTTGGCAACCACTTGATTTTTATGACGGGCCCGTCCGTGACCCGAGATCGTATCGCAGCGCTTCTGACCGAACGGGGCGTGTTTCCCACGCCGCAGCGCCTGGACGTCGCCGAGGCCATCCTGGCACAGCCGCAGCATTTGTCGGCCGATCAGATCATCGCGAGGATCCGCAAAGCGGGCTCGCGCGTGTCGAAGGCTACCGTGTACAACACGCTGAATCTGTTCCGCGATCGCGGGTTGCTGCGCACGGTGGAGGTGGATCCCAGCCGGCAGTTCTACGATTCGACGATCGTGCCGCATCATCACTTCTATAACGTGGAAACCGGCGAGCTCGTCGACATTCCGCTCGAAGGCGTGCAGCTCGCGCTTCGGGCTCCGCTGCCCGACGGCACGGAGCAGGTGGGGGTCGAGGTCGTAATCCGCGTCCGCGGGCTGCCGGCCAAGTCGAAATGAGCGCGGGGCGGCCGCGAGCGGTTCGACACTTGCGTGCGCCGATCGGCTAAGATCCGCGCTTCAGCCCGTCAGTCACCAAGCCGGTGTAGCTCAGCTGGTAGAGCAACGCATTCGTAATGCGTGGGTCGGCGGTTCGAATCCGTCCACCGGCACCACCCGTTAATAAACAAACGCTTACAGCCCATACCTGCGAGTCATTCGAGCCGAGCGGCGTCGCCAGGTTCTGCCCGGTCATCGAGAGCTGCCGCGGCGGTCGAATCTGCAGTGATCGCTCAAAGGCCCAGGTACGCTTGCCGAATTCGATCGTCGTCCCGCAACGTGGCGTGATCGCCCTCGAGAAAGACGCGGCCTGTTTCGAGCACGTAGGCTCGATCGGCGAGCTGCAGCGCTTCCGCCACGCGCTGCTCGACGAGAAGCACTGCGAATTCCGCCTCCCGGCGTATCTCGACGAGACGCTCGAAGATCTCGTCGGCCAGCGCGGGGGCGAGGCCCATCGACGGCTCGTCGAGCATGAGAAGCCGGGGCGCACTGGCAAGACCGCGCGCGATCGCGAGCATCTGCTGCTGCCCGCCCGAGAGCGCGCCCGCCGGGTCGTGCGCGCGCTCGGCAAGCACCGGGAACCACTCGTAGATCCTCTGAAGGTTCCGCTTCCAGCCGCGCCGTCCCGGCTCCGTCGACGCGCCGACCTCGAGATTCTCGAGGACACTGAGCGACGGGAAGACCTGACGTCCTTCCGGCACGTGCGCGATCCCGAGATGCGCGCGCCGGACGGCCGGCAGAGCCGTCAGATCGCGGCCGTCGAAGCGTATGGACCCCGAGGTCGGCGGCACGAGACCCGAAATCGTATTGAAGAGGGTCGTCTTTCCCGCGCCGTTCGGGCCGACGACGGCGACGAACTCGCCCTCGCCGACGCGAATGGACACGTCCTTCAGAACGCTCGACGCCCCGTAGCCCGCGTGGATGCGCTCCACCTCAAGCATTGGCGAGCCACTTCTTGCCGAGGTAGGCCTCGATGACGCGCGCGTCCTGCGTCACGGCCTCGGGCTCGCCTTCGGCGAGCACCGCGCCGTGATCGAGGACGACGAAACGATCGACGAGGCGCACCATCGCGTGCATCGTATGCTCGATGACGGCGACCGTGATGCCGAGAGCCGGAAGCGGACGAATGCGCTCGATGAGCTCCTCCACCTCGCCGGCGGAGAGGCCGGCCAGGATCTCGTCGAGCAGCACCAGCCGAGGCCGGGATGCGAGCGCACGAGCGAGCTCCATGAGCCTGAGCTGCATGTTCGTCGCGTTTCCGGCGGGGAGATCGGCGGCGTACGAGAGACCCACCGCGTCGAGAGCTCGGGCCGCGCTGTCGCGCGCGCTCGCGTCCGTCGGCGCATGCACGTAGGCGCCGACGACGACGTTGTCTGCGAGGGTCATGCGCCGAAAGGGCTTCACGACCTGGAACGTGCGGCCGACGCCGCGGCGGCAGATGCGGTTCGGCCGCTCGCCCGTGATGTCCTCGCCTTCGAGCAGCACGGTCCCCGAGTCGGGCGGGATGAAGCCGTTCAGCAGGTTGAACAGTGTCGTCTTTCCGGCGCCGTTCGGGCCGATGATGCCCAGGATCTCTCCGCGCCTGACCTCGAGACTCACGCCGTCGATCGCCCGCAGACCGCCGAAGGATTTCGTCAGGCCGCGCACCTCGAGCACGGGCGCACTTAGCCGCGCGGCTTGATGGCGCGCCGCGCGGACGCTTCGTGCAGCCGCTGCCGCCGGCGCGTCGGGCGCCGTGCCCGAGCCGGAAGAGGGCGGTGCCGTGTCCGAGACCCGCGCCGTGTCCGAGACCCGCGCCGTGTCCGAGACTTGTGCCGCGGCCGAGACCCGTGCCGCGGCCGAGGGCTGCGCCGCGGCCGAGGGCTGCGCCGCATCCGAGACCTGCGCCGCTGCCGAAGGTCGTGCCGCGGCCGGCGACGTCACGCCCGCCTCCGTCCGCTTCGAAGCGGCGCGCCACTGCAGCACGTCGCGCAGCTTCCAGAAAATTCCCTCCGGCGCGAGCCGAATCACGGCAATGATCGCAAGCCCGTAGACGACGCCCTGGATCCCAGGCACGTTGTTGCCGAGCTTCGCGTAGAGCAGATCGCTCAAGGGCACCAGGACGGCTGCTCCGATCACCGGCCCCCAAACCGTGCCGACGCCGCCGAACATCGCGACGACGAGCGCCTGGGCGGAAACCAGCATGCCGAACACGGCGTCGGGCGTCACGACGAGCAGGACGACGGCATAAAAGCCGCCGATCGCACTGCCCATCGCGCCGCTCGCCGTGATCGCCTTGAGCTTCGTGCGCAAGGTGTCGATGCCCGCCGCCTCGGCCGCGATCTCGTCCTGCTTGATCGCGAGCAGCGAGCGTCCGAAGCGGGAGCGCTCGATCACCCGCGTGACCGCCATGGCCGCGAGCAGCAGGCCCGACGCGAGCCAGACATAGATGCGCTGATCGTCGAACTGCATGTACGCGGCAGGCGCCTCGCGCATCATCGGCAGCGCGAGCTCCTGAAGCCCCAGCCACTGAAAGACGTAGAGCAGCGCGAGCGGATAGGCGAGCATCGCGAGCGCGAAGTAGTGGCCCCGCAGGCGGAACGTGGGAATGCCGACGACGAGGCCCGCGACGGCGCCGAGCACGCCCGCGAGCGGAATGCCTATCCAGGGCGTCAAGCCGAAGACGCCGAGCGCGAGCGCGACGAAATAGGCGCCGAGGCCGAAGAACGCCGCGTGCCCGAACGACACGAGCCCGCTGTAGCCGCTCAGCAGATTCCACGACAGCCCCATGACGGCCCAGACGGGGACCGTCGTCATGATGAGCTGCTGGTAGGAGTTCGTGACGAAGAGCGCGAGCACGCAGTACGCGGCGACGACGCCGAGAATCCAATAGCGATGCCGGGAGGCGCGCACCATCATCTCGCGCTCAGGCACGGCGGACGGCGCGCCCGAAGAGCCCGTCCGGCTTCAGTAGGATCACGATGAGAAACGCGACGAAGATCGCCGTGTTCTGAAGCTGGATGGGCAAAAACAGCGTCGAGAGCTGCTGCACGAGCCCGATCGTCAACCCGCCCAGGAACGCGCCGCTGAGGCTTCCGAGCCCGCCGAGCACGACGCCCGCGTACATGATGATGACGTACTCGAGGCCGACATACGGCTGAAACGAATGCGTCGAGGCGAGCAGGCCTCCGCCGACCGCGGTGATCCCGACGCCGAGACCGAAAGCGATACGGTATGCGCGCGCGACGTCGATGCCCATGTAGATCGCGGCGCGCGGATTGTCGGCGCTCGCGCGGAGCGCACGTCCGAGGCGCGTCCGGCCCATGACCGCGGCGATCGAGGCGACCACCGCCAGCGCGACGCCGGCCGCAACCGTTTGGCCCTGATTGACGAACACGCTCACGCGGTCGCCGTAGAGCGGCCCGACCTCCCACGCGCTATAGGAGAGCGGCGTCGAGATCGACTCCGGAGCCGATCCGAACACATAGAGACCCGCATTTTGGAGCACCAGCGAGAGACCGAGCGTCAAGATCAGCTGCGCGTGCTGCCCTTCGCCCTCGAGGGCACCGGCACCCATGCCGGTGACACCGGCCAGCAGGCCCCTGTGCACGACCAGGCCCACGAGGAAGATTGCAGGGCCCGCGAGCAGCGCCACGACGAAGGGACCGGCCGCGTCGCCGAGCAAGGACTCGCCCCCGAGCACGCCGAACGCATAGAAGGCGAAGTACATGCCGAGCATCATGAACTCGCCTTGAGCGAAGTTGATGACACGCATGACGCCGAAGATCAGCGTCAGGCCGACGCACAGCAGCCCATAGTTCGTCCCCGTCAGCAGCCCGGCCGCGAGCGCCTGGAGGAAGTTCTCGACGTATTGCAGTGCGTCCATGAGGCGGCACCTCCCAGCCGCTCATTTTCCCCCGATGTCGACACGGCGCGGGCGGGCTCGCAGTGATGAGCCCACGCCGAAGATACCAGCACCTCCTCAGCGAGCGGCCGGCGCTGCCGATCTCTCGAACAGCTCCAGATTCATGCCGTTCGGATCTTCGACGAAGATATTGCGGATGCCGTTGCCGAAGTCGACGAGCTGACCGTTGGCGGAGATCACATTCACCCCGGCTGATTTCATCTGCGCGACGATCCCTTCGATGTTGGTCACCTGTATCGCCATGGCCGGCGCGCCGGGGTCACGAACCCGCAAGTGGAACTTCGTGCGCGGCACGCCGCGAAACTCCGTGAACTCGATCGGCGTGCTCGGCGGCAGCGTGCCGCGCTGCTTCCGAAACTCGACGTCCTCCGGCGCCCCCACGAGCTTCGCCAGCGCCGCATCCTTCGTGAAGGCCGCGTCGCCGTCCAGCGCAACGCCGAGCATTCCGGTATAGAAGCTCCGGGTCGCGGCCGCATCCTCCATCGTGAAAGCGAGCGACACGCCGTACACGTTGCCCTCGGGCGCGTCGGGCGGAGCGGGCGCCTCGACGAGCTGCAAGAAAAAGCCGTCCGCGTCGCGGAAAACGATCGAGCGCGCCTTACCCGTCGCCGTCTGGATCTCGACCGGCGCGCCTCCCGTCGTGACGATCTCGGCATTCGCCTTCTTGGCGGCAACCACCAGCGCGTCGATGTCGCGCACGTGGAACACCACGCTCGCCGCACCGGGGTCGGTGTACTTTGCCCGTCCGGGCCGACGCTCGAGCCCCGTGAAATGAGTCAGCTCGAAGCGCGTGCCCCCGGGCAACGAGACCATCGACAGCCGCAAGCTCACCCCCGGTGCGTTCGTCAGCAGCGGCACGGCCGGGTTCGGGAAATCCCGCGCCGTGCCCTCGATGCCGAACACGTCGCGGTAGAACGCAAGCGTCGTGTCGAGGTCGTCGACCGCGTGAATCGCGTGCGACAGGGCCACGGTTTGTCCGACGGGCGTCGGGTCGGCGGGCTGCGCGAGCAGCGGGTTCGCAGCGCAAGCGCCGAAAGAGAGCATGATGAGACTCGAGATTCGAGTGCGCACGGCCGTCTCCTTAATATCTTCTTGTGCGGATATCGTCTTCGTCGCCGGACTTTTCGGTCTCTTTTCAAGCGCTCGAGCCGCACGTTCGCGTGCCGCAGGAGCCTACTCTACTATTCCCGTCCGGGCATCTACTCGTGCATCCCGGCCGCCGTCGATTCGTTGCGCGTGGCGGAGGAGGGCGCTGGCGGAGCTCGACTAGCGTGGATACTAGCAGTGAGGAAAACGGGCGGAGCGTTTCGGTAGCCGGAGCGTGCCGGCCGCGGGGAGGATCACGGGGATGACAACCGAAGGACGGCGCGCCGCGGTCACGGGCGCAGCGAGCGGCATCGGAGCCGCGACGGCTCGGAAGCTCATGGCCGACGGTTGGCGCGTCGCCTGCCTCGACCGCAACCTCGAGGGGGCACGCGCCACGGCGGGCGAGAACGGACTCGCGATCGAGGTCGACGTCGCGGACGAAGCATCGTGCGTCGGTGCCTTCGCACAAGTGCGCGACGCGTGGGGAGGCCTCGACGCGCTCGTGACGGCGGCCGGTGTGATCGAGACGACGCCGTTCCTCGAGACCACGCCCGCCCAGTTTCGCCGGCTGTTCGACATCAACGTCATCGGCTCTTTCCTGAGCGTCCGCGAAGGCGCCAAGCTCATGCAGGCGGGCGCGCGCATTTGCCTGGTCGCGAGCATCTCGAGCTACACGGGCGGCGGATACGTCGCGACGGGCGCCTATGCGACGAGCAAGGGCGCGGTGCTCACGATGATGAAGAGCTGGGCCCGGGCCCTCGGCGGGCGCGGAATCGCCGTGAACGCCGTCGCGCCCGGGTTCATCGATACGCCGTTCGTCGCCTCGGCCATGAGCGACCCCGTGCGGCGCAAAGAAGTCGTGGCGGCCGTCGGTGCAGTCGGAACCCCCGAGCAGATCGCGGAATGCTGCGCATGGATCGTCTCGCCCGCGGCGAGCTTCGTGCACGGCGCGACGTTGATCGCCGACGGCGGCGTGCTGATGCGCTGATTCGCGCGACCCGAGCTCCGGAGCGCTCGAGATCGAGCGGCCGTGTTTCGCCAGGCGGGGCGAACTCGAATCCGTCCACCGGCAGCATTCAACGCTCGCTTCCGTTCGCGCGCGCCGACCACATCGCGCCGCCGTTTCCTCGGGCGGCGCGGACGAGCTGTGAATCGCCCTCGACGCTGACGCCCGAGTCCACGCGGGCTTCAGAGCGCGGCAGTCGCACGCGAAACGTCGAGCCGGCTCCGACCCGGCTCTCGACCTCGATCGAGCCGCCGTGCGCATTCACGATGCGGCGCACGACGGAGAGCCCGAGCCCGGCTCCGGCCATCTCGGTCTTGCGCCGCCGGAACGGCAGGAAGACATCGGCGAGCTCCGACTCGGGGATCCCGATGCCGCTGTCCGTGACCGACAGCACGGCTGCGCCGGGCTCCTCGCCGACGACGATCCGGATCGAACCGCCGTGCGGCGAGAACTTGATCGCGTTGCTCAACAGATTGCTGACGACCTGCTCGACACGCAGCGGATCCGCCTGCACGATCACCGGCCGCTCCGGCATCTCGGTCTCGATGCGATGGTCCGGAGATGTCGGTGAATAGAGGCGCACGATGTCCTCGACGACGTCGCGCACGTCGAGCGCCTCGGGCCGTATCTCGAGCTTCCCCGCTTCGATGCGCGTGGCGTCGAGGAGATCCTCGACCATTCGAGCGAGCCGATCGACGTGCCGGTCCAGGCGAACGTGCAAGCGGGCGCGGCGGGCCTCGGACTGGTCCTGCACGAGCGCCTGCATTCCGAGCTTCAGAGCGCCGAGCGGATTGCGGAGATCGTGCGCGACGCCGGCGAGAAACGCGAGCTGCTCCTGGCGCTGCCTGGCCAGCGCGTCCGCCATCTCGTTGAAGCCCTCCGCGAGCTCGAGCACTTCTCGGCAGGAGCCGCCGCTGACGGCGCGAGCGCCGTCATCGCCCGCCCGGAGCTTCGATATCGTGCCGTGAAGGTCGATCATCGGCGCGAGCACGTAGCGGCGCAGCGTGAGGGCCGCGGCCAACGATGCGGCGACGAGCACGCCTCCGGCGACGAGCGCCACGATCTCGGCGATGCGGTTGACGCGAAGGGTCCGGGCATGGGCGGTCAGTATCCGGGCTTCGTTTATGCCGCGCAGCGTTTCGAGCCGATCGACGGTGGCGTTCAACGAGGTCTGCGTGAGGCGCAACAGATCCTCGATGTCGAGGTTCCGCGCCTCCAGGTTCCGGCGCTCCTCGAAGTAGGCGGCGAGTCCGAGCGAGATCTCGTCGACGAGCTGCTCCTCGTCGGCGGACGAGATGGATGCGCGCGCTTCGCTGATCAGCCGCTCCAGCTCCGCAGCGATATCCGCACGTGCATCGGCCAGCGCCGCGCTCGGATTGACGGCGTAGAGATTCGCGATCCGCTGGTACATCAGCAGCGACAGCTCGAGCTCGTCGGCGACGGCGCGGCTGCGGGTATCGCGAACCACCGTTGCCATCGTGTGCTCGACTTGACCCGTCGACCAGACGAGCACCGCAGCCGTCAGCACGGTGATCGTGCCGAAGGCCGCGATCGCCGCGGTCACCACGGTGCGGATGCTCGGAGCGCGATGTCCCGTGCGAGGCCCGGTCACTGTGACCCTCCGGACGATGCGAATCGAGGAAAAGGCGGCTTGACGAGCTCCCCGGCCGGAGCGAGCGTGGCCCCGCGAATTAAGGTGCCAGAGCGCGCGCCGGTCGGCAACGGCCGCCGCCGCCCCCGGCAACACGCAGCTTCAGAGACGGAACAGAAACTCCTGCATGCCGTTCCGCAGCAAGCGCGCCCGCTCGACAGTGTAGCCGTGCATGCAGTTGACCAAGTCCTCCGGGGAATAACGCGGCGCGTCGCGCTCGCCCTGCACGGGTGCGACGTTCACGAGCCGCTGCTCGTCGAGCGGGACGAAACACCCCGGCTTCACGGACATCTTCTTCGACGAGTACACGATCAGCGCATGCACGAGCGCACCCGGCCTCGCGCGCTCGGCCACGGCGGCCATCACGGCCGTCAGCGCCGGTCGATTGAGATAGTTCAGCAAGTCCCAGCACAGCACGACGTCCGCGGGCTCGGGCCCGCGCACCGGCAGCAACGCCTCGGCGCGCTCCCGCAGGAACTCGGGCTCGGCCTCGTCGAGCTGCTGCAGACCCTCTCCGAGGTCGACGATGTCGAGCCGCGCGCGAAACTGGCCGAAAAGCGCGATCGTCTCGGTGCGGGCGGCCCCGAGGTCGAGCACGACGCAGCGATCGACCGCGCGCAGGCGCTCGAGCAGCGATCCAAACAGGGGCGCGTTGAGCGCCTCCGCACCGGCAGGCGTCTCCGGGGCGGCCGAGCGTCCGGGTGAGTTCACTGCGTCACCGCAAGCATCATCGAGGGAGCCGCGGTCCGGACGGAACAGCGCCGCCCGGATCCGCGACCGTGAAGTCTACCGCCTTTCTCGGCGACGTTCTCGTCCCGCTCGCCGGGGTCGGCGAGCCGTGCGGACGCTCGAGCCCGGATGCTCAGCCCCGCTTCGCGCCGGCCGCCGCTTCGGGTTTCGACGAGGCGCCGTCGCTCGGCTTGAAGGACGGCTTCGCGCCGGTATCGACGGCCGCCGGCTGGCTCGAAGGCCCGCGCCGCTTGCCGAGCGCCGCCTCCACCGCTTGCGGGTCCATCTCGATCGAGCCTTTGAAGCGGGCGCCGTCCTCGAGGCTCACGCGCGGGGAGGTGATGTTCCCGCGCACTTGCGCGCTCTTGCGGATGCTGACGCGCTCGGAGCCGTAAAGGTCTCCTTCCATGAAGCCTTCGACGAAGATCGAATGCGCGTAAACGTCGGCGCTGACCTTGCCCTTCGGGCCGATCGTCAGGCTGTTGTTTTTCAGCTGCACCGTGCCGGCGACTTCCCCTTCGATCAGCAAGTCCTCCTCGCCCCGCAGGTCGCCGTCGATGTGGATCGACGGTCCGATCACGGCCGCTTCGCGCGGGCTCGACGGCGCCGGCGCGGCGCGGCGGGTTGAAGACGATGCTTCCGGAGGGAAGGGCGCCGAAGGCGCGCTCTCGTCGCGTGACACCGAATCCCCCTTATCCGTTCCCTTCTTTCCGATCTCGAACATTGCTCAAGCCCCCCAGGTGTCGACGCACCTACAGTTTCATTGACGATGAACGCCCGTTCGGGCGGACCGCACGGGCAGCCGGGCTGCGCCAGGCGCGCCTCCGTAGTCAGAGGGTGTCTCGCCGCGCCGTGGCGATCCGCTTGCGCGGGTCGCGAACGCGGCCTTCCGGAGCTCCGACACGTCGAGTCGGGCCCCAAGCGCTTCTTCCGGTGCGATGGTGAGTGCGCATCATCGAACGGGCGCAGGCGGCCGAACCAGAAGTGCGAACCTTGGCCGTAACCGTATGCGCTATCTAGCATATTTTTCATGCCGAGGACAAGTTGTCCCGCCGGCGGAACGACCGCGGCGATCCGATCGCCGGAAGCTCCGCGCGTTGCGGGCGTGGTCCCACCGCTTCGTCGTGCCGCATCCGCGCGGTTATCCTCGTTCGGTGAGACTTGCGGCTGCGCCGACCTGAACGCGACGGCGGCCGCGGCATCTAAGAACTTGCATCGTCGTCGGAGAGGGGAAAGTGCGCATCAAGAAAAGCTCCGTGGTCTCGGAGGGAGTCTCCCTGGTGATTCTGCTCGCCTTGTTGACCGGTGCGCGCTCTTCGCTGGCGGATCACTACTACGTGCCGAGCGGCTCGATGGAGTACGCCTTGATCCCCGGCGACCGGGTCATCGTCGACAAGACGGCTTACGGGCTCCGCATCCCGTTTACGACGATCGACCTCTTCGGCTCGAGAAGCCCGGAGCGGGGGGACGTCGCCGTCTTCGATTCGCCGCGGGACGGCACGCGTCTCATCAAGAGGATCGTCGCCGTCGGCGGCGACGTGGTCTCGGTGAAGGACGGCCTGCTGACGGTGAACGGCAAGACGGTGGACCGGCGGAGGGGGCCGTTCGAGGCCGTCGAGACGATCGGCGATACCGAGGCGATTCTGAACCTCGACCGAGGAGGCGGCCCGGATCTTCCGCCCCAACGGGTCCCCGAGGGCATGGTCCTCGCGCTCGGCGATCATCGCGGCAGCAGCCTCGACGGGCGGTACTGGGGGTTCGTCGACGAGACCGAGCTCTACGGGAAGGCCGTCGCGGTCTACTACCGCCGCGGAGAAGGCTTCACCTGGTTGCCGCTGTAAGGCTCGCCGGCTCGGGCTTCGGCCGCGACCGTCGGGCTTCGGCGCTTCCGGCCCCCAGCTCAGCCCGCTCGGCCCGAGCTCGATTCCTTGCCGCTCGGGCTACGCGCCGCACGCGCATCGGCTTCCGCGGCGAGCCGTTCGAGCTCCGGATCGAGGTCGACCGGGTACGCCCCGGCCCGCTCCAGCGACCTCAGCGCCGGCGGCAAGCGCTCGAGGCCGTCACGGACCCGCGCGCGAATCTCCTCGAGCGTCGGCAGCGGCTCTACGAGCCGGCCGCCGCGGAGCACCGGCCCGAGCAGCGCCTCGCCGGGCTGAGACGCGGAGGCCGGCGCGATCATGTCGCGCTCGAACCGGCCTTCCGCGTCGAGGCGGCGGAAGACCTGCTTGCGGCCGGGAAGGGTGGCCTTGCCGGGCGACCGCTTGCGTCGCGGTTGCCCGGCATACTCCTGGAGCTTGTAAGCGCAGTCGAGCGACGGCGCGTCGATCGAAGCATCGAGCGCGGTCCCGACGCCGAACCCGTCGATCGGCGCGCCCGCGTGGAGCAGCCGCTCGATGTCGTGCTCGTCGAGCCCGCCGCTCGCGAAGATACCGATCCTCGGGCCGGGCGCGCGATCGAGAATCGCGCGGACGCGTCGTGAGAGGGCGTCGAGATCGCCGCTGTCGATCCGCACCGCCTGGACGCGAATGCCTTCGCGCTGGAGACGGCCGGCCAGCTCGACGACCTGCTCCGCGGCGCGCAGCGTGTCGTAGGTGTCGATCAGCAGCACGACGGCCCCGCGGTGTCCCCGCGCGAACCGCTCGAAGGCTTCCGTCTCGCTGTCGTGAGCCTCGATGTACGAGTGGGCCATCGTGCCGAACACCGGGATCTCGAAGAGCGGATGTGCAAGGACGGTCGCCGTGCCGGCGAAGCCGGCGGCGTAGCTCGCGCGGGCGGCGAGCAACGCGGCTTCGGCGCCGTGTGCGCGGCGCATGCCGAAGTCGATCAGCGCGGCGCCGTCCGCGGCCAGCACGAAGCGCGCCGCCTTCGACGCGATCATCGTTTGGAAATGAAGCAGATTCAGCAGGCGGCTCTCCACGAGCTGCGCCTCCATCAGCGGCGCGGTCACCCGCAACAGCGGCTCCTGCGGGAAGAAGATCGTGCCTTCCGGCATCGCGTGCAGGTCCCCGGTGAAGCGGAACGACGCGAGATGCTCGAGGAAGCGCTCGTGAAACAACCCGGTCTCCGCGAGCGCAGCGACGTCGCGCGGCTCGAAGCGCAGCGTCGTGAGATATTCCACGGCCTGCGCGAGGCCCGCGGCCACGAGGAAGTTGCGTGTCGGTGGCAAGCGCCGCACGAACAGCTCGAACACGGCCTCGCCGTTCATGCCCCCGTCGAAATACGACTGGAGCATCGTCAGCTGGTAGAGGTCGGTCAGCAACGGGCTGGCGTGCGTGCCGTCTCGAGCACCCTGCATGGTTGCCGTTCCTTTGCGCCTTTCGCCCGGCGGCCTCGGAGATCAGAGGAACGACGCCGACTCTGCGAGCCGAATGCCGCGTGCGACGCAGGCCGCCCGCAGCTCGTCGTCGCCGGCGGGAGCGACGGAGCGGGTCGCATCCCACAGCACGGTGGTCTCGAAGCCGAGGTCGCGGGCATCCTCGGCCGTCCAGCGCACACAAAAGTCCCGTGCGAGGCCGCACACGTACACGTCGCGGACGCCCCGCTCGCGCAAGTAGCCCCCGAGCCCGGTCGGCGGCCGCTCGCCACGCTCGTCCCAGTTGTTGCGGAACCCGCTGTAGGAGTCGACGGCGGGATTCGTGCCTTTGCGCACGACGGCTTCCGCCGCATCCCACGGCAGCGCGGGCGACAGCTCGGCGCCCGGCGTGCCCTGAACGCAGTGATCCGGCCACAGCACTTGCTCGCGGCCGTAGAGCTCGATCGTCTCGAACGGCGTGCGCCCTGGGTGCGACGAGGCGAACGAGACGTGGCCGGGCGGGTGCCAGTCCTGAGTCGCGACGACGAGCGGAAACCGGCGCGCGGCGAGCAGACGTCGAATCGGCTCGAGCACCGCGTCGCCGTCGGTGACGGCGAGCGCGCCGCCGGGAAGGAAGTCCGGCTGCACGTCGACGACGATGAGCGCGCTGCGATCGCTGATCGGCATGACCTCACGATAACGCCGCGGCCGGGGGCTGGCCAGACTGGGCCGCGCGTCAGCCGGCGTGCCCGCGCACGAGCATCACCGCCGCGCGCAGCCGCCGCACGAGACCGGCGACGAGCTCCGCGTCGAGGCTCGCGGGCGCGGGCAGCACCAGCAGGCGCGCGTGCCGCGCGGACGCCGCGAGGGCCGACGCGCGCGCTTCGGCCTCCGTGCTTATCCGCTCGATCGTCACGGCGCCGGCAAACGCCGCGCCGCGCGACCGGGCGAGCGGCGCGAGCCGCGCGGCCGCTTCCCGCGCGGTCGGGGCTTCGCCGCGGCCGGCGAGCACGACGCTGAGCGGCGCTCCGATGCGCGCCGCGAGCCGCAGCGCGCCGTCGAGCGCGGAGCCCGCCGTCGCATCGAGATCGGCGGGCCGGCCGACGACGAGCACGACGTCGCCGGCTTGCGGCCACCGGCCCGGCGTCAGGAGCAGCGCGCGGAGCGGTATCGTCGTGCCCGCGCGTCCCCAGACTTCGAGCGCGGCGCGCGCCGCGTCGGCGTCGGCGACGAGCGCGTCGGCCCGCTCGACCGCGCGGCTCAGCACGTTCGCGCAGTCCCCGCGCGCGACCTCGAACGCGGCGCGAAGGCCGAGACGTGCACCCTCGGCCTCGAACAACCGGCGCAAGGCGCCCGACCGGGCGCGCAGCTGCCGCTCGAGCCCTGCGAGCTCGAGGCGGCGGTCTGCGCCGGACATCTCGATCTCGCGCGCAAGTTGCGATCCGGCGTGTGCGAGCAGCGCTTCCTCCTCGACGAACAGCCCGACGACCTCGGGCGCCGCCTCGCCGAGCAGATAGCGGTACACGTCGAGGGCGAGACGGTCGCGCGCGGCCGCGGCCGTCAAGGCGACGAGAATGCGGCCGCTCGCCCGTGCGCTTTCCGCCACTACTCTTCCTCGGTCTTCGACTTCGACTTCGCCTTCGTCCGACGTGCCTTGCGCAAGATCTCCTGGCTCATCTGCTCCCGCTTCGCTGCGAGCTCCTGCAGCCGGTGCTCGACGCGATAGTTGACGGTGCCTACCGGGAACTTGCCGCGTGCGTTGCGTTGCCCCGCCGGGACGCCCGTGAGCAGCGTGATCGCATCGTCGATCGTCGCGATCGGGTAAATGTGAAAGAGCCCGTCGCGTGCCGCTTGAACGATGTCCTCGCGCAGCATCAGGTGCTTCACATTGTCCTTCGGAATCAGGACGCCTTGCTCGCCCGTGAGCCCGCGGCGGGCGCACGTGTCGAAGAAACCTTCGATCTTCTCGTTGACGCCGCCGATCACCTGGACCTGGCCGTGCTGATTCACCGAGCCGGTCACGGCGAGCGACTGCTTGATGGGCAGGTCCGCGAGTGAAGAGAGCAGGGCGCACGTCTCGGCGACGGAGGCGCTGTCGCCTTCGACGCCGCCGTAGCTCTGCTCGAAGACGAGGCTCGCGTGGACGGACAGCGGCGTTTCCGCCGCATAACGCGAGCCGAGGTAGGCGGAGAGAATGAGCACGCCTTTCGAATGGATCGCGCCGCCGAGCTCGATCTCCCGCTCGATGTCCACCACCTGCCCGTCGCCGATGCGCACGTTCGCCGTGATGCGCGTGGGTTGACCGAAATGGAAGCTGCCGAGGCCGAACACCGAAAGTCCGTTGATCTGACCGATCTTCGCGCCGTCCGTGTCGATCAGCAGATCGTTGCGCTCGATCTCCTCCTGGAACTCCTCGCGCAGACGGTCGACCCGGCGAATTTGCGCTTCGATCGCCTGCTGCACGTGCCGCCGCTCGACCGTCTCGGCCGACTCGCGCTCCGCTCTGAAGCTCGCCTCGCACAGCAGATCGGCGACGTCCCGCAGCTGCGTGGTGAGCTTTTCCGCGTCGCCGATCATCCGCGCGCCGTGCTCGATCACGCGGGCGACGGCATCGGCCTTGAACGGCAGCAGCCCCTCGCGCTTCGCGAGCGCGCCGATCAGGCGGCCGTAGCGGTCGGTGCTGCTCGGATCGCGATCGATCCGGTTCTCGAGGTCCGCGGCGACTTTGAAAAGGTCGGCGAAATCCGGGTCGAGCTCGCACAGAAGATAGTAGATGAGCCGCTCGCCGATCAGGATCACCTTTGCGTCGAGCGGAATAGGCTGCGGCTCCAGCGAGACGGTGCTGACCAGGCTCAAGCTCTGGCCGGGCGACTCGATCCTGATTTCCCTTCCGAACAGCGCGCGCTTCAACGCGGGCCACGCGAGAGGCTCGGCGAGCACGCGCTCCGCGTCGAGAATCAGATAGCCGCCGTTCGCGCGATGCAGCGCGCCGGGGCGAATCATCGTGAAGTTCGTGACGAGCGCGCCGAAGTGCGCTGCGTGCTCGACGCGGCCGACGAGGTTACCGAGCGTCGGATGCTGCTCGTAGACGATCCGCACGCCGCCGTCGCCGGAGTGGTCCACGACGACGTTGACGGTGTAGCGACCGAGGGCGGGGTGGGCAGGGGAGGCGGGCTCCGTGCCGTCGAGCCGGGGACCGCCGGGCTCGGGCGGCAGTCCCGCGGGCCCGGCGGCCGCCGGGCGCTCCGCGGGGAAGAAGAACTGGATGTTCTCGATGACGTCCTCGCGTACGCGGTCGAGGTAGCCCGCTACGTCCGGAAGCTCTCGGTAGGCTTCCTTCAGCTGCTCGATCGGCGGCGCGGCCGCGAGCTCCGTCACGCGCCGATTCAGATCCTTGATCCGCTCGCGCCGCTCCTTATTCCAGCGCGGCAGCGTTTCCAGGTGCTGGCGCAGCTTGTCGGACATTGCCGCGACCGCTTTTCGCGTTTGCTCGCGCTCCTCCTCCGGCAGCTTCTCGAACTTCTCGTCGTCGAGGAGCTCTCCGTCGCGAACCGGTGCGATGGCGAAGCCGTGCGGGGTGCGCACGACGCTCACGCTGCTGCTGCGTGCTTCCTGCTGCAGCGTCTCCATCGCGGCGCGGTACCGATCCTCGTATTCCTGGTGAATCTCCGCGACGGAGTTGCGGTAGTGCTCGCTCTCGAACGCGGCCGGAATCGCTTCGCGCAGCTCGTCGATCAGCCGCGCCATGTCGCGGCGCAGCACCGTGCCGCGCCCGGCCGGCAGCGCCAGCACGCGAGGCTTCCGCTCCTCGTCGAAGTTGTTCACGTAGCACCAGTCCAAGGATCCGGCGCGGGCGGGTGCGCGCTTGCGCAGAAACTCCTCGACCATCGCATGCTTCAAGCTGCCGGAAGGCCCCAGGACGAAGATGTTGAAGCCGTCATGGCCGACGTGGACACCGAAGTCGAGCGCGTCGAGGAGCCGGTCTTGACCGACGGCGAGCTCGGTATCGCCGAGCTCCGCGGTCGTCGAGAACGACAGCGACGCCGGGTCGCAGCGGCGGTAGAGCGCGTCCGGAGAAAGCGGAGCGGGAGCCGACGGCATCGCCGCTCGGAGAGTCTTGACGGCCTTGGCCTTGTTCGCCTTCTTCACCATGTCCCGGCGCCGTTTCCTCGGATCGGTTGATTCGGGCCGGCGGCGGCGCGCCGGCGCGCACGGAGCGTGCGCCCGCACATTTCATCACGAAACGCCGGGAGCGCGCCCGAGGCGGGGGCGTAGGCGCCGCCCCGGGGCTGTGGCACGATGGCCTTCGGGTTTCCGAGGTGCAAGACATGGCAGTCCGCAGGATTTTGCGTATGGGACATCCGGTGCTCCGGCAGGTCGCCCGGCCCGTTCAGCCGGCCGAGCTCGGAAGCGATGAATTGAGGCGGCTCGTGGCCGACATGATCGACACGCTGCACGACTACGGAGGGATCGGCCTGGCCGCGCCGCAGGTCGGGGAATCGCTCCGGCTTGCGCTCGTCGAGGTTCCGGGCGGCATGACCCGCTACGGTGAGATCGCGCCGATGCCGCTCACGGTCTTCGTCAACCCGACGCTCGAGATCGTCCCCGATGCCGACGTGGCGGGATATTGGGAGGGGTGCCTATCGGTCCCCGGGCTCCGGGGCTTCGTCGAGCGGCCGCAGCGCGTCAAGGTGGCCTACACGGACCTCGACGGCGAGCGGGACGAGTTCGAGCTCACGGGCTTCTTGGCAACCGTCTTCCAGCACGAGTTCGACCACCTGGACGGCAAGCTCTACATCGATCGGATCAAGGATCCGCGCCTGCTCGGCTTCGACGAGGAGTACGAGCGCTACCTCGCGCCGCGCGACGCGGCTTGATGGCGCGCCGAGAAAGGTTGGCGGGCGGCCGGCCCGGGGCGCGATTGCGGGCCGGGCGGCCGCCCGCCGATGGAGGGGTTTACCAGCGGTTGCCGGTGTAGCCGCGTCCCCCGCCGCCGCCGGATCTCGGCTTCTGCGGCCTCGCTTCGTTGACCGTCATCGGACGGCCGCTGTAATCGGCGCCGTTCAGCTTGTCGATCGCCGCCTGAGCTTCCGATTCGCTCGACATCTCGACGAAACCGAAGCCTTTGCTTCGGCCCGTGTCGCGGTCGGTGATCAGCTTCGCCGACTCGACTCTCCCGAAAGGCGAGAACTTCTGAATTAGATCTTCTTCGGTGACCGAAAACGGCAGGTTGCCGACGTAGAGTTTTCTGCCCATATGACCTCCTGTGGGGCTTCGAAACCGTCAACGGAGGATATGGGCACCACGCCCGTAGACTCGGATGAACGGTTCAGTCCGGGCGATTGTATCAGTTCCGGCGTGTCCGCTCGACTGCTGCGATGCCTGCCGCGGCCGCGAACGGACGGGCCGACCCCGCGACGCGTCCGCCGGTCGGTCCCGGCTTGCGCCCGGCGGCGCGAGCGGGCGTCGCCGTGGTTGCGCGCCTCGACGGCGTGGGCTACTGTCACGCGTTTACCCCTGAACCCGAAGCTGCCGGGCCGGGCTCCTGGCGTATCGGCGCCGAGCGCGCCGCATGCGAGCCCTGTTCGAGCAACCATTGCGCGAAGAATAAGGAGGTTCAAGATGTCAGACGCCGACCGCTCGCAGCCGTTCTCGCTTCCGCCGCTGCCATGGAGCGAAGATGCGCTCGCTCCGGTCATCTCGAAGCAGACGATCGAGTTTCACTACGGCAAGCACCACGCGGCCTACGTGAAGAATCTGAACGGGCTCGTGTCCGGCACCGACATGGCCGACATGCCGCTCGAGCAGATCGTGCGCTCCGCCGCGGGCGCCGCGGACAAGACCGCGCTTTTCAACAACGCCGGTCAAACCTGGAATCACACGTTCTTCTGGAACTCGCTCGCGCCGCAGCGCACTTCGCCGAGCCGCGCGCTGCTCGACAAGGTGAACGAGTCGTTCGGGAGCCTCGAGCAGTTCGAGGAGCAGTTCGTGAAGGCGGCCGCCGCGCAGTTCGGCAGCGGCTGGGCATGGCTGACCCTCGACGGCGGCAAGCTCGCGATCGAGACCACGGCGAACGCCGACACGCCGATGGCGCACGGCCGAACGTGTCTCTTGACGGTCGACGTCTGGGAGCACGCGTATTACCTCGACTACCAGAACCGCCGCCCGGATTTCCTGAAGGCCGTCGTCGGCAAGCTGCTGAACTGGCGCTTCGCGAGCGAGCAGTACGAGGCGGCCGCCTGACTCGCGGCCGTCCGCGGCCGCCGCGCCGTGCCGGCGCGGCGCGCCCGTCCCCTCCCGGGTGTTGAGACCGGGCGCGCGTCCCTGCGATCATCGAACGCAGGCTTCGGGCGGAACGACCCAAGGACAGCATCATGGCAAGAATCGTAGGCGGCATCGCCACTTCGCATACTCCGACCATCGGCTTCGCGCTCGATACGCACAAGGAGCGGGACCCGGTATGGGCGCCGATCTTCGAGGGCTATCGGCCGGTGCAGCAATGGCTGAAGGACAAGAATCCCGACGTGCTCTTTTTGATCTACAACGATCACGTCACGTCGTTCTTCTTCGATCATTACTCGCACTTCGCGCTCGGCGTCGGGGATTCGTACCCTGTCGCGGATGAGGGCGGCGGCCCGCGTGCGCTGCCGCCGGTGAAGGGGCACCCCGCTCTGGCGCAGCATATCGCGAAGTGCCTCACGGCCGACGAGTTCGATCTCTCGTACTTTCAGCGCCGCGGTCTCGATCACGGCTGCATGTCACCGCTGTCGGTACTCTGGCCGCACGAGCCCGATTGGCCCGGCGCGATCGTGCCGCTGCAAGTGGGCGTGCTGCAGTTTCCGATCCCCTCGGCGCGCCGTTGCTACAAGCTCGGGCTCGCGCTCGGCCGGGCGATCGAGAGCTATCCGGAGGATCTCGACGTCGTCGTCGTCGGCACCGGCGGGCTGTCCCACCAGGTGCACGGCGAGCGAGCGGGGTTCAACAACACCGAATGGGACATGGAGTTCATGCGCCTGCTCGAGGAGGAGCCCGAGAAGCTCACCGAGATCACGATCGCGGAGTACGCGCGGCTCGGCGGGCTCGAAGGCTCCGAGGTCATCATGTGGCTGATCATGCGCGGCGCACTGACCCCGAAGGTCAAGAAGGTGCATCAGTCGTATTACTTGCCGTCGATGACGCCGATCGCGACGCTCGTGCTCGAGAACGACCCCACGGTGCCGCGGCGCAACGGCGCCGTGCTCGAGCACGCGAACCGCGAATGGGCGGGCATCGAGAAGCTCGACGGCACGTATCCCTTTACTCTCGAGACGAGCGTGCGCGCCTTCCGGCTGAACGAGTTCCTGCACGGCCTCGTCGAGCCCCGCAGGCGAGAGCTCTTCTTGAGGGACCCGGAGGCCGCGTTCGAGGAGGCCGGGCTCACGGAGGAGGAGCGGGACATGGTCCGCCGGCGCGATTGGCGCGCGATGATCCGCTACGGCGTGATCTTCTTCATGCTCGAGAAGCTCGGCGCGGTGATCGGAACGACGAACCTGCATATCTATGCCGCGATGCGCGGCCAGTCGCTCGAGGATTTTCAGAAGACCCGCAACGCGCAGGTTCTCTACTCGGTCGCGGGACAGGACGAAGGGAAGAAGGACTGGGACCGCTGACAGGTCCCCTGTCGAGCGCGCCGCGCGCGGTTCGACGGCGCTGCGGAAGCCGCGGGGCTGCCGAGCCGCCGGCCGCGCACGAGAACGCCGAATGCACCGTCGAACCGAAACGGCGGCCGCGCGGATCGGGCGTATCAGGCTCGAACGGCCGTCGCTTGCCCGGGAAGCGGAGTTTCTGCGCGGCGTGATCCGCAGCCGTGCGCTTCACCGAGCGTTCGTCGAGCCTCCCTGCACCTCTTCCGAGTATCACGCCTATCTGCGACGCCAGCGCCGACCGAGCCAGGAGTCGTTCTTCGTGATCGACGCGGAATCGGGTCGGCTCGCCGGCGTCGTGAACGTGAACGACATCGTCCGCGATTCCATTCAGTCGGCCTCCCTCGGCTATTACGCCTTCGTGCCGTTCGCGGGGAACGGGCTCATGCGCGAAGCGTTGCGCGTCGTCGTCGGCTGGTGCTTCCGAGACCTCGGCCTGCATCGCCTCGAGGCCAACATCCAGCCGGGAAACATACGCTCGGTCGCGCTCGTGGAAGGGCTCGGGTTTCGGCTCGAGGGCCTTTCCCCGCGTTACCTGAAAATTCGGGGGCGCTGGCGCGATCACGAGCGCTGGGCGCTGCTCGCGGAGGAGTGGCGCCGCTACGCGTCGCGGGCGGCTTCCGGCGCTGGCGCGTTATCGCGCGTGCGGCCGGCAGCGCGCGTGCGCCACGACCAGCCGAGCACGACCGCGAGTACCCCGAGCGTCAGCGCGATCAAAGCGCCGGCCGCGGTCTGAAAGCCGTCGGTGAACGCCGCGAGAAGACCTCGGTCCGCCCGCGGACCGACGGCGGCGAGCGAGGCGACGTAGCCCGCGTTGCCCATCGTCAACGTCACGATCGCCGTGCCGAACGCGATCCCGATGACGTTGCCGGTGTTCCGGCAAAGGTTCACGAAGCCGGCCGCGAAACCGTGCGCGTGCGCATCGACGGCGTTCAGCATCGACGTCGAATTCGGCGCGTTGAACGTCGAGAGCCCGAGCGCCATCGTCATCAGCCCGCCCACGATCACCCAAACCGGGCTCGTAACGTCGAGCAGAGAGAACTGCACGAGCCCGAGCAGCGCGATGACGAGCCCCAGGTTCGCGAAGCGGCGCACGCCGAATCGGTCGGCGATGCGTCCGACGAACGGCCCGACGACGGCCGTGACGACGGCGGCGGGCAGCATCAGCAAGCCGACTCGGGACGGATCGAAGCCCTTCACCCCTTGCAGGAAGAACGGCGCGAGGAAGCGTGTCGACGACACGCCCATGAAGGCGACGACCGAGCTCAGCGCGCCGAGACCGAAGGCGCCGGAGCGAAGCAGGCGAAAGTCGAGGATCGGCGCTGCGCTGCGCCGCTCGATGCCGATGAACGAGATTGCGAGCACGGCGACGAGCAGATACGCGGCGAGGACCGGCGGCTCGGTCCAGCCGATCCGCGGCCCGAGCGTAAGCGTGAGGAGCGCGGCGACGAGCAGCGTCGAGAATGCCGCCGCGCCGGCCACGTCGAACCGCGCCGCTTCCGCGCGCTGCCGCATCGCGCGCCGGCGCAGGATCAGCTGCCCGGCGATGGCGATCGCGAGCATCGCCGCTGAAGTCATGCCGAACAGCGCGCGCCATCCGATCGTGCCGACGATCAGGCCGCCGGTCGCGGGCCCGGCGATCGCACCGAGGCCGACGCCGCCCATTTGCATGCCGAGCACGCGGGCGCGCTCGTGAGCTCCGTACTGGCCGATGAGGAGCGCCATCGCGGTGCTCTGCGTCATCGACGAGCCGACGCCGACGAGAACGCGCGCGAGAACCAGCGAAAGGATCGTCCCTGAGAGCGACGCGAGCAGCGCGCCGATCGAGAACAGGCAGCAGCCGAGAACGTAGATTCGCTTGCGCCCGATCGCATCGGACAGTCGGCCGAGCGGGACGAGCAGGGCAGCGATCGTGAGGCTGTTGCCGATGACGACCCACTGCGCGGTCGGCAAGTCCGTATCGAACTCGAGCGCGATCGTCGGCAGCGCGACGATCGCGGAGCTCGTGTCGAAGACCGTGACGAAGATTCCGGTCACGCAGACCAGGAATACCCGGTGTTTGTGCTGCAAGCGCGTGCGCGTCCTGATACCTCGGCCGACGGCCGCCGGCGCGGGTCAACGTGGAAAGGAGCAAATGGTAGGGAAGGCCGCGAGCCGCAACCAGCCCCGGAGCGACGGCCGGGAGCGGGTCGCCGCGCCCGACCGGTGCGGCCCGTGTCCGGCCGCCTTCGCGGACCGGTTTGCCAAGCGGCGCGCGCGCCTTATTCTGCCGTTCGACAAGCCGCGATCGGCGCGCGGACGGATGTCCGAACGGAGGGACGATGGCTCAACTTACTCTCGAGCAAGCGAACGCAATCATTGCCAACGCCCTCGCCAAGGCGCGGCAGATGAAGGTGCCCCCGCTCAGCGTCGTGGTCCTCGACGACAGCGGGCACTTGAAGGCGATGCAGCGCGAGGACGGCGCGAGCATGTTCAGGGCGGAAGTCGCAACGGGCAAGGCGTGGGCGGCGGTCGCGATGGGCGCGTCGAGTCGGGCGCTCGCGCTCCGCGCGAAGGACAACCCGAACTTCTTCGTCACGCTCGCCGCCACGGCCGGCGGCAAGTTTCTGCCGCAGCCCGGCGCCGTGCTGATTCGGGACGGGTCCGGCCGTCTGCTCGGCGCCGCCGGCGCGAGCGGCGGCACGGGCGACGAGGACGAGGCCTGCTGCATCGCGGGCGTCGAGCAGGCCGGGCTCACGGCGGAGGTCTGACGCGGGCCCGCTGGGCCGCGAAACGCCGTCTTCGGGCGGACCTCGCGGGCTCCGGGAGTCGAGCGCCGCGCAGGGCCCTCGGCGTCGGGCGCGGCCCGCGCGATGCGCGAGCCCTACGAGCGGACGTCGGCGAGCTCGGCCGGCTCCGGCCAGTCGGACCCGTCCGGCGAGAGGATCGCGGCGGCGACCTCCGCGGAGAGCGCATCGAGCTCGTGATCCTCGAGCAGCGTCAACGTCGCGGCCGGATCGAACTCCGGCTCGCCGACGGCCGCTCCCGCCCAGGCCGCGGCCGCTCGCGTCGCGGCGCTCGGCGCGCGGGCGGCCTCGCGCTGCACGGCGCGTACCGGGGTCCCCCGCTCCGCGGTGCGCGCCGGGGTCTCCCACAACTCCGCGTCCGGGGCGTCCCACGGCTCGGCGTCCGCTGCATCCCACTCCGCCGCTGCCGGTTCGCCGATGTCGACGAACTCGGTCAGGACGGGGATGCCGTCGTTGTCGGCCCGCTCCGTAGCCCGGCTCGGATCGGCGGCCTCGGCGAATGGCGTGTCGGCAGCCTCTGCGAAAGGCGCGTCAGGGGTCTCGGCGAAAGGGAGGTCGGCGGCCTCGGCGAAGGGCATGTTCGTCGCATCGGCGGAACGCGTGTCGGTTTCCGCGGAAGGCCCGTCGGGAGCCGCTTGCAGATCGACGGCGGCGCGGAGCACGAGGTCGGCCGTCGCCACCGGCTCGCCGCGGGCGGCGGCGAGCGCGAGCGCAGTCTCGCAAAGATTGTTCAGCACTCGCGGGATTCCGCGGGAGCGGCGCGCGAGCTCGGCGAGCGCGTCCGTCGCGAGCAATGCGTCGAGGCGGACGCCCGCGGCGGACGCCGCGCACGCGAGATACGCCTCGACGTCGTCGGCCTCGAGCGGCTCCACTCGCCGGACGAGCCGGACGCGTTGCCGCAAGCCGGTCAACGCCGGCAGCCGGAGGTGCTCGAGCAGCGCGTCCTCGCCCATCAAGATCACGTTCGCGCCGGGGCAGCCGTTCGCGTCCGCTGCCGTGAGCGAGTCGAGCGCGCGCAGCACGGCGTCGCCGACCTCGTCCGCGCGCTCGACGCCGATGAAGATGCGCGTATCGGTCGCGCCGAGCTCCGTGAGAAACTGCCGCCAGGTCTGGAGCCGCTCGACGCGGCTGTGCTTGTACGGCTCGAAGCCGAACTCGGCGAGGAGCAGCTCGAGCAGGTCGTAGGGATTCGACGGCGGCGCCGCGAGCCACGCAGACGCGACGCGGGTGCTCGGGGACGAGCTGCGCAGCGCGTTTGCGGCGAGCGTCGTCTTGCCGACGCCGGGCGGGCCGTGCAGCACGACGACCGAATCGGGCGCACCGAGCCCGATCCGCATGTACTCCGCCGCCGTGCGCTGAGCGTCGCCGATGAACACGGCCTCGTCGTGGGCGATGCCGGCGAAGAGGCGCCGTTCGAGCCCGAAATGTCGTGCATACATGGCGCTGACCCGATTTCCCGTGCGGGAAGACGCGGACAGTCTGCGCCGCGGGCGGTACCGATTCCCGAAGGCGCATCACAAAACATAACGCGGGCGGCGGGCCGTGCGCGGCCCCGGGCGGGCCTCGGGCTAAGATCCCGAAACGCCCGTATCCTGAAGGCCCCGCGATGAGCTCGATCGGCACCCGAGACGCCACTCGTCCCCCGCCCGACCCGCTGCTGACGGCGATCGCCGACTACGTGACCACGTTCGACGGCGGCTCGGCCGAAGCGCGCGACATCGCCCGATATTGCTTGATGGACTCGCTCGGCTGCGCGGTCCTCGCGCTCGGCTTCCCGGCGTGCAGGCAGCGCCTCGGGCCGGTCGTGCCCGGCGCGGAGCTGCCGGGCGGGGTCCGCGTGCCGGGCACCTCCTACGAGCTCGATCCGGTCAAGGCCGCATTCGATATCGGCGCAATGATCCGTTGGCTCGATTACAACGACACCTGGCTCGCCGCGGAGTGGGGGCATCCGTCGGACAATCTCGGCGCGATCCTCGCCGTCGCCGACTACCTGGCCCGCGGCTCGTCCGCCGCGCACGCGCGGCCGCTCACCGTCGGCGACGTGCTGACCGCCGCGATCGAGGCGCACGAGATCCAAGGCGTGCTCGCGCTCGAGAACGCCTTCAACGCCGTCGGCCTCGACCACGTCTTGCTCGTGCGCGTCGCGAGCACCGCGGTGGCGACGCGCCTGCTCGGCGGCTCGCACGCGCAGATCGTCGCTGCGGTATCGAATGCCTGGCTGGACGGAGGCGCGCTTCGCACCTACCGTCACGCGCCGAACACGGGCCCGCGCAAGAGCTGGGCCGCAGGCGACGCCGCGAGCCGAGCCGTCCGCCACGCGCTGATGGCGCTTTCGGGCGAGCCGGGCTATCCGTCCGCTTTGACGGCACCCGTCTGGGGCTTCGAGCATGCGCTGATGCGGGGCCGGCCGGTCGTGTTGTCGCGGCCGCTGGGCTCCTACGTGATGGAGAACGTGCTCTTCAAGATCGCGTACCCCGCGGAGTTCCACGCGCAGACGGCCGTCGAGGCGGCCATCGCACTGCACCCCGCGGTGCGCGGGCGGCTCGACGAAGTCGCCGAGATCGTCATCGAAACGCAAGCGCCGGCGCGCCGCATCATCGACAAGACGGGTCCGCTTGCGAATCCGGCCGATCGCGATCATTGTCTTCAGTACATGGTCGCGATCGCTCTCATTCACGGGGATCTCACCGCGGACCATTACGAGGACGCGGCCGCCGCCGATCCTCGCGTCGACGCGCTGCGCGCCGCGATGAAGGTCGTCGAGAATCCGCAGTTCAGCGCGGACTATCTCGACCCGGACAAGCGCGCGATCGGCAACGCCGTTCAAGTCACGTTCGCCGACGGCACGCGCACGGCGCGCGTGGCCGTCGAGTACCCGCTCGGTCATCGGCGGCGCCGTGCCGAAGGCATTCCGCTTTTGCTCGAGAAATTCGCGCGCAATATCCGCACGTGCTTCGACGCGGCCTCTGCCGAGCGGATCGAGGCCGCGTTCGCCGATCGCGAGCGGCTCGAGGCGATGCCGGTCGAGGCGTTCATGGGGCTGTGGGCGCCGCAGCGGCTCTCGAACGGCGGCGGGCGATGAACGAAAGCGCGGGCGCGAAGCTGAGAAGGGCCTGGGTCGAGGCGCCGCCGCTGCTGATTCCCGGCGCCGTCAACGCGTATTGCGCGCGGCTTGCCGAGCGCGCGGGCTTCAAGGCCCTGTACCTCTCGGGAGCCGGCGTCGCGAATGCATCGTTCGCGCTGCCCGATCTCGGTATGACGACGCTCTCCGACGTCCTCGAGGACGCGCGCCGTATCACCGGCGCCACTTCTCTCCCGCTGCTCGTCGATGCGGATACCGGGTGGGGCGGCGCGTTCAATATCGCGCGGACGACGCGCGAGATGATTCGCGCGGGCGTCGCCGGGATGCACATCGAGGATCAGGAGCAGGCGAAGCGCTGTGGTCATCGCCCCAACAAGGCGATCGTCCCGGCCGAGGAAATGTGCGACCGGATCAAAGTGGCCGTGGACGCGCGAACGGACGACGATTTCGTCGTGATGGCGCGCACCGATGCGTTCGCGCACGAAGGCCGCGAGGCTTCGATCGCGCGCTGCCGGGCCTACGTCGCGGCCGGGGCGGATGCGATATTCGCCGAAGCGCTGCGCACGCTCGAGGACTACGCGGCTTTCGTCGCCGCCCTGGACGTTCCGGTCCTGGCGAATCTGACGGAGTTCGGCGTGACGCCGGCGTTCACCGCGGCCGAGCTCGGTGCCGCGGGCGTAAGCATGATTCTCTATCCATTGTCCGCGTTCCGCGCCATGAGTCGAGCGGCCGAGCGGGTCTATCGGACGATCATCGAAAGCGGAACGCAGACCCCGGTGCTCGATTCGATGCAGACTCGCGAGGAGCTGTACGACGTGCTCGGCTACCACGCTTACGAGCGCAAGCTGGACGAGCTCTTCGCCGCGAGAGGCGACTGCGACGAAGGCGACTGACGCTCGCCCCTCGCGCCGCCCCGAGCGGTCCCGGATGTTGCGCCGAAGCAATAAGTGAAAGCCGCAATCCGGGCCGTTCGCCCACGCCCTATTGGTGGAATCCGCACACCTTCTAGCTTGGAGAAACTTCGGCGAAGACGTTAACATTCAGTGAGTAAGGACCGCGTCAGAACCGTGGGCGGGTTCGAGCCATGGAACCGGCTATTGCGGTGGATTTCTAACCTCTATCTATCTCCATGGCCTGAGACGGCGGTCGAAGGAGGGCGAGTGAAACGGATTGGGCTTTGGGGGTCGGGGGTTGGCGTGACGCTGGCGCTCGCGGGCTGCGGCCCGTCGGGCCAGGAGCTCGCGAGCGAGACGATCAGCACCTACTGCGTCGATTGTCACAACGATCTCGAGCGCGTTGCCGAGCTTTCCCTCGAAGAGCTCGATCTCGAGCACATCGGCGCCGAGCGCGAGACCTGGGAGAAGGTCGTCGAGAAGCTGCGCGCGGGCATGATGCCGCCGCCGGAGGCGGAGCGGCCGGAGCTCGAGACCTACGTAGGCGTCGCCGAATGGCTCGAGAGCGAGCTCGACGAGTCGTGGGAGCCGTATCTGCCGCCGCCTGGCGCGCATCGCTTGAACCGCGCCGAGTACGAGAACGTGATTCGCGATCTCCTCGGCATCGAGGTGGACGCGTCGAAATTCCTTCCGGTGGACGACTCGAGCAACGGCTTCGACAACCAGGCGGGAACGCTGACGTTGTCGTCGACGCTGCTGGAAGCCTATTTGTCGGCCGCCGGCCGCATCAGCCGGCTCGCGATGGGCGATGTGGACGCGCCGACGCAGACGGTGTACCGCGTGGCCGAGGACACGACGCAGAACTATCACGTCGAAGGGCTGCCGTTCGGCACGCGCGGCGGGCTTTTGGTGGATCACTACTTCCCGGCGGACGGCGAGTACAACATCAAGATTTTCTCGGTGAACCTCGGGAACATGGGCAACTTCCGCCCGTTCGGCGAGGTGGAGGGCGAGCAGCTGGAGGTGCTGCTGGACGGCGAGCGGATTGCGCTGTTCGATTGGGACAAGGAGCTGAAGGGC